>CABQBF010000054.1 GCA_902462325.1 uncultured Peptococcaceae bacterium | reverse complement strand
TTACCGACAGAAACCGATGAAGATTTAGACGGCATTGCCGCCTTGGCCTATAAAGTGCTGCAAATCGGCGATGAAATTCGCCGGGAAAATGGCGGCAAAGGTCCGGCGCCGCAGGTGACGGTGAGTGTGTCCGGCTTTGTGCCCAAGCCCTTTACGCCCTTTCAATTTGAACCGCAAATTCAGGGTGAGGAGCTGCGCCGCCGGCAGCGGTATCTGCGGGATAAAATTAAGCATAAGCGGGTGACTTACAACTATCACGACAGCCAGCTCAGTTATATTGAAGCTATTTTTGCCAAAGGCGACCGCCGCCTAGGACAGGTGTTGTATCGTGCCTGGGAGAAAGGCTGTAAATTTGATGGTTGGAATGAATATTTTTATATGGACTGGTGGATGGAGGCTTTTGCCGAGTGTGGTATCGACCCTGAATTTTATGCCTATCGCCAAATTCCCTATGATGAAGTGTTGCCATGGGACCATATCAGTTGCGGCGTGCGCAAGGAATATTTAATTCGCGAACATCAGAAAGCTATGCGGGCAGAGGTAACGCCGGACTGTCGGATTGGCCAGTGCCATGTTTGCGGTGCCTGTCAGGATTTAGATGTGAAGTTGGATTTGAAAGGAGGGTGGCTCCATGTTAATACGAATGCAGTTCCGTAAGACTAAAGAAGGTCGCTTTCTATCCCATTTAGATTTGATGCATACCTGGGAACGGGTTATTCGTCGCTCGCAACTGCCGTTGGCCTTTAGTCAGGGCTTTAATCCCCATCCCAAAATCAATTTTGCTTCGGCCTGTGCGGTAGGCACTACCAGCGACGGCGAATATATGGACATGGAGCTGACGCAGGAGTTACCGTTGGCCGAGGTACAGGCAGCTTTAGATAGAGCCATGCCGCCAGCTTTTGCAGTGACAGCTATGAAGGTGGTGCAAGGCAAAGTGCCGTCACTGATGTCTATTATTGAACGGGGCCGTTATCAACTATGGCTGGATTTTATAGAGCCGGTGTCACAGGCGCAGTTGGATGAAGCCATAGCGCAGTTTTGGCAGCGGGAGGAAATTATCGTCTATCGCTATAAAAAGAATAGTAAAGATAAAAAACCGGTCAATATCCGGCCTGGTGTGTATGAAATGGCGCTTAATGCCCAAGACTGCCATGCAACGCTGGAAATTCTAGTGCAAAGCGGCAATGAAGGCAACATTCGGCCCGAAGAGGTGGCCTATGGTTTAATGTCTACCGGTATGCCAGCCATACAGAGTATTGTGCGAATTCACCGGCTGGGCTTGTATTTGGTGGGGGAACAAGGAAGACTGGTAACGCCTTTAGATGTTGTATAGAATTTTTAAAGGGAGAAAAGAATTTTAGCAATCAGAAAATTGGCTGGGGAGGTGCGCAGATGGCACAACAGCAGATTGTAATACAACATAGTAGCAGAGAACTGCAAGTGGCTGTGCTGGAAGATGGCCGTCTGGCCGATTATTTTGTGCAGCGAAGCGATGGCAGTCCTGTAAGCGGCAGTATTTACCGCGGTGTGGTGGAGTCGGTGCTGCCGGGCATGCAGGCTGCTTTTGTGGATATTGGCTGGGAGCGCAATGCTTATCTGGCGTTGGAAGATGTAGAGCTGGAAACGGGGTTGGAAGATTGTAAGCCCAATATTGGCGATGTGTTGAAGGCCGGTCAGTCTCTTGTGGTGCAAATCAAAAAGGAAGCGGTGGATGCGAAAGGACCCAAGGTGAGCTGTAAGCTTTCCTTGCCTGGCCATACTTTGGTTTTGGTGCCGGGCAAGCCTTATGCAGCCGTGTCCAAAAAAATTGCGGCGGAAAAGCGGCAGAATTTGAAGGAGCTTGCCGATGAATTGCTGGTGGGGCAGCAGTGCGGTTTGATTGTACGCACGGCGGGGCAGAACTGCAGCAAAGAAGACTTGCGAAAAGAATTTCAGTGGCTTTTAGGCCGTTGGCAGCACCTGCAGCAGAGCATGCAGCAGACGCAAAAACCGGGCTTAATTCAAGTTGAACAGGATTTAGCGGCGCAGGTAATTCGGGATTACGCTCGAGAATCAGAGTTGGAAGGCATCTATGTCAACGATTTTGCTTTATATGAGCAGTTGCAGCAGCAAATCGTGTCGCGGCAAGTGCGGTTCAAAATCCGCTGGCGGGAAGAAAATCTGATAGGGCGGTTTGCTTTGGAGGGTGCCATTCGTACGATTTATAGACGGAAAATCTGGCTGAAAAATGGCGGCTATCTGGTTTTTGACCGTACCGAAGCACTTAACGTCATTGATGTGAACACCGGCAAATTTACTGGAAAGCAAAATTTACAGTCCACTATTTTACAGATGAATTTGGAAGCGGCAGCAGAAATTGCCTGGCAAATCCGACTGCGCAATTTGTCGGGGATTATTTTAATTGATTTTATCGATATGCAGGAACCAGCAGAACAGCAGCAGGTATTGGACGCGCTGGAAACAGCTCTATGCCGGGATCCAGTGAAAACTACAGTGCTGGGCATGACACAATTGGGCTTAGTGGAGATGACCCGCAAAAAAATGCGGGCGCCTTTAACTGAAATGCTGGAACAACCCTGCCCTTTTTGTCAGGAGCGCGGACGGGTGAGCAGCGCTGCCACGGTAGGGCTGCAAATTCTGGAGGGCTTGGAGAATGAAACGGCGCGCGCCCAATTTTCACTGCTGACGGTGGAGTGTCATCCGACAGTGGCAGCTTGGCTGATTGGGGAAAACGGCAAACAACTGGCCCAACTAGAGCAGCAGTTAAGAAAAAAACTGCTTATTCAGGGTGATTGCCGGTGGCATATGGATGCCTATCGCATAGAATGTTGTTCGCAGCAGGATTGTGGTCATTTACTGCCAGTATATAAAGGGGAAATTTTGCAGCTTACCATTGAAGACCAGGAACACGGTGAAAGTATTGGCCGGTTGGACGGCTATGTGATTCGTGTGGAGGATGGTGGCGATTTAGCGCCAAAGGGCAGCATGGTAACCGTGGAGATTACCCATGTGATGCGCACCCACGCTTTGGCGCGGCTGGTGAGAGAGGCGGTGATACCGTCATGAATCTGTTTGCGTTGGGAGACCCCCATCTTTCTTTTGATGAAAACGGCAAGGAATATAAGCCCATGGGCATTTTTGGCGATAGCTGGCTTAATCATGGAGAAAAAATCCGGCGGCATTGGCTGGAGGCGGTAACAGCGGAGGATGTGGTGCTGTTGCCTGGCGATATTTCCTGGTCCATGACGCTGGAAACTTTTCAGCCTGACTTAGCATTTTTGGCGGCGTTGCCAGGCAAAAAAATTATTTCCAAGGGCAATCATGATTTATGGTGGGACAGTTTAAGCAAAATTAAAAAAATATTGCCGGACGACTTTTCAATTTTACAAAACAACAGTTATGTATTCGGTGATGTGGCAATCTGTGGTACCCGCGGCTGGACTTGTCCCGAAGGCCAGTTCAGCGATGAGCACAACGCCAAAATTTTTCAGCGAGAGCTAATAAGGTTAAAATTGTCATTGGACAGTGTGCCGTCAGATGTCGGTAACAAAATTGTGATGCTGCATTATCCGCCAGTAAATGGCAAGCAGGAGAGAAGTGCCTTTATTGAACTGATGGAGCAGTATGGCGTTACCCGGTGTCTTTATGGACACTTGCACGGTTACGCAGTTCAAAACGCTCTGGAAGGGGAGCATTGGGGCATTCAATTTCAACTGGTAAGCGCAGATTATTTAGGCTTTGCGCCCAAATTAATCTGTCAAATATAAAACATTTCTGAGGAGGATGTATGATGAAACAAGTAATTCAGACCAACAATGCGCCACAGGCTATCGGGCCCTATTCGCAGGCGATTATGGCCGGCGATACGTTGTATGTATCCGGTCAGATTCCGGTGGTTTCAGCTACTGGCGCCATTGTATCAGACAAGGTGGAGGACCAGGCCCGTCAGGTGATGGAGAATGTAAAAGCCGTGGTGGAGGCCGCTGGCCTGACATTAGGTCATGTAGTGAAAACCAGCGTATTTATCAAAAATATGGACGATTTTGGCACCATCAACGCGGTGTATAGCCAATATTTCAAAGAAAATTGTCCAGCCCGGGCTTGTGTGGAAGTTGCCCGTCTGCCAAAAGATGTACTGCTGGAAATGGAAGCCATTGCCGTGCGGTAATGTTTCGATTTGTGCTTGATTTGGCCTGTTATCTTCTGCTGGTGTTGCGGTAGGATGGCGGGCTTTTTTATTATAGCAAATTGGCGGCAGCCTATGATGCACAAAAGGTTTGAGAGGTGGGATATTGATGCTGCAAATAGAAGAAGTGACAGAACGCCAGCCGCTTTTGTCCGATTTATTGCAGATATGGGAGGCATCCGTACGGGCTACCCATCATTTTTTGCAGGAGCCGGATATTGCTGCGTTGCGTCCGGTGGTGCGGCAGGCTCTGCTGGAAGTGCCGCAACTGGCCATTATCTGCCAAGATGGTGCGTTGGCTGGTTTTGTAGGTGCTGATGGTGATAAGATAGAGATGTTGTTTCTCACGCCTGCACAGCGAGGCAGCGGTTTGGGACGCGCATTATTGCGATATGCTTTGGAGCAGTGGCATTGTGATAAGGTTGATGTGAATGAACAAAATGAAGCAGCAGCCGGATTTTATCGGCATATGGGATTTATCGTGATAGACCGTTCTCCGTTGGATGAACAGGGTAATCCCTTTCCAATTTTACATTTGCAACGCGCTCCCCTTTCCTGATGCACAAAAATTAATTATCATCTTTGCGCTGCTGTCCCCAAATTTGGGCAGCAGTTTTTAGTTTCTCTACACAGTTATTCGAAAGCTGCTACTTGACAAATAGGAAATAAATGTTATGATAGTAGTGTACTATCTGAAATAATACAGAAAGAATATGAGTTGTTATTTTGGAGTTCGGAGGTTGTGCAATGTCTCAAAAGGTTCCTTTACGAATGGGATAGTCAGTTCTTTTAACAGAAAGGAAGATGTCAAATGGAAACCCATAAAAAACGGTTGTTACTGTTATTGGTGGAAGGATTGGTGCTGTTATTGATTGGTTGGCAAGTTTATGCAGGCATGCATCCTGTACCAACTTTGGAACATGTGCGAAAAAATTTCGGGATTCCTGTTACAACAGAACAAGCCAACCGGTTGTATGAGAAAAATACACAGGGGTGGTTTGGTGACGGAGAAATTTATAGCGTATGGCAGTATGACGATGGCGCTGTGCTGGAAACTCTGCTGCCCTGGCAGCAAGGAAATGGCTTTCAGCAGCAACTATACCAGCAGGTGGTGAAAGCCAATGAACCTGACGCTTATTATCAGCCCCGTGCATTAGGGCAGGATGTTTTTTATTACCTGCAGGACCATGACGCCGATGGACACGGAGACGACCAGATTTTATTCATTTATACACCCCAGATAACATTGGGCGATGGCCTGCAATATAAAAATTTATTGTTTGTGTTAGAGTGGTACTCGTAAAGGGAAATGAGGGAAGCGATGAGAACTAAAAAAAGATGGTTGGCTGTCAATTGTTTGGCGGTATGTCTGCTGTTGGTGATGACAGGGCATGCTTCTGTCCAGGCGAAAATGCTGCTGGAGACAGGCTATCTCAACGAGCGCTTTTTTATTGGTTTGCCAGTTGAAACACTGACCTGTGTGTATCAAGCCGAGCATCGTGGTTGGATGGGAGCAGGCGCCATCTACAGTATATGGCGATGCCAAGATAGTGCAGCCTTGTTTCACGCATTGCCATGGCGCTATGGACGGGCCTTTCAGGACCAGCTGTTTGACAGGGTAACAGAGCAGGCAGCGCCTGACGGACAAGTTTTGCCGCTGCTGGAAGGGCAAAAGGCTTATTATTATCATGTACGGCGCAAATCAACCGGGCAGAATCCCTGGATAGCGCCGCAGCGGCTCGAATATTCTCATAAATTGCAAGCCCATGAAATTGTCGATACTTATGACAAAGAGCTGTTATTAGTTTACGCACCGCAGATTACCTTGGGAAACAGGCAAACCTATCGGAATATACTATTTATGTTGGAACAATATAATTGAAAGAGAAAAAGCCAGTGGCGGGAAAACGTCGCTGGCTTTTTCCGTTTTTGTGTTTTGTGAAGCAGTTATTTGAATCCTAAAAATGCTGCAGCGTTTTGGTACATCACATTCGGCAGAACTTCTTCTTTGATACCAGAGTTCATATAATATTCCGACGATTCTTTCAGCGGCATCAATGGATAAGCGGAAGCAAACATCAGACGGTCCTGCAGCAGACAGTTGGCAGCCATCACATAATCGGCCTGTCCTGGCGACTCAATCATGTAAAAGTCGGGTGCCAGATAGAGATTGCCGCGGTTGACAGCCATTTGGCAAACTTCTGTAACATAGGGCCAGCCGCCATGGGCCAAACCGATTTTTAGTTTTGGAAAGGTGCCCAGTACATCATCTAACGGCTCCGGCGCATAATAACGAATGCTTGGCACCATAATGCCGCCATAGGTCATAAAAATGGGAATGTGATGTTGTTGACAATACTCATAAATAGGAAAAACTCGCACATCATTCACCATCCAAGGTGTTTTGTCCTGACCTGGCTCTAAAATAATGCCTTGGCAAGGACCGTTTACCACAAATTTTTCGATTTCCTGCACAGCATTTTGCATGGAAAGACTGTTGACGTCAATACCAGCGAGACCGATTACATGGTTAGGATATTTTTGAATCAGATCAATTAAATCTTCATTTTTTCCTCCCAGATTTTTGCGTACAGGTACGACCAATTTTTCTACATTGGCAGCCTCTGCTTCCTCAATCAATAAGTCCATAGAAAAGTTTTTCACGGAAGGCGGCAATACCCAATTACGAGCGCCGCCGCGACCATCAGCAGAAATGCGGTCTGTGTTATAGAGATTGCAATTTGCATAGGCGACAAAAGGGGCGCGAACGCGCATGTCAATAATTTTCATAATAGATTCCTCCAACTTTATAAAAATAATTTTTACATATTGTCTAAACAAGGCCAACCATGTTAAAAAATATAGCCATAATAAAGTATAAAACAACAGAAACTGTAGCCATAATGAAGCCTGTAATCCAACCTAATTTACTTTGATTTTTGAAAGAAATCAGATCGGTATTGCTAAAAGTAATTGCGTTGACGGGATTTGCAGACGGCATTCCGATGGCACAGTTACTGCCCAAATAGATAGCCATTGTGGCAGCCGCTAAGTTAATGCCTTCAATGCTGCTGGAAAGGGCCATGATTGCACTGATGAATACCAATGCCACAACCATGTTGTTCAAGAAATTTGATAAAATCATGGACAGATAGATAGCCAGAATTACAAAAACAACGGCTGGTAATACTTGCAATAGTGGAGCAAACCAACTACTTAAAGTAGCAGAGATACCAACCTCCGGTTTGGAAATAAAACCGCTGATGGTGGTGTAAAAAGCTGCCATCCAGAATACGCCCCAACTGAAGCCTTTTCCCATAGTGGTCATATCCAATAATGGTTTGCCATTAACCGGAATTGTCATCATGACTACTACAAGAATCAGCATCAAGCCACCGAAGCCCAAATAGTTCATGCTAATAAAGAGCGGGAAAGTACTGGTAGAGAAGATACTAGGAACGACCAATAGAATTACCATAGCCAAAATGTACCAGAGCATAGTTTTTTGCTCTTTAGAAGGGCTAACTTTTTTAATCTGCAATACGTTGGGATCAAAACGAGATAAATCAATGCGCAGTACAACTTTACAAAACAAAATGTAAACAAGGGTCAAAATTAGTGAACCGCCAATACACCAGAGTATCCCTTGTAATGCGGAAAGCGGAGCAATTACTGCAGAATTATAAATATTCAGCAAAATAATCATAGAAATTTTATAGGGTGGAAACATTTCACCAAATACGGAGCATAAGGCGAGACCGCATAACCAATAAGAATTAATCAAATCGCCTGCTTTCACGCCAGCCTTTTCTGCAATACCACGATAAAGACCAATAAATAATAAAACTGCAATCTGACAGGCCGATACAGCGGCGACTACATAAGCACCAATGAAAAAGAAAAAGCTCATAATAAAAGGACTTTTTCTTGAAATTTTTAAGTTCAGTAGAAAGCCTGCAATGACATCGGCAAGGCCCGATTCAGCTACAAATGCACAAATCAGCAATGCACCAAATACCATCCATTGTGTTTGACTGCCCAAGCAAGCTGCTAAAGCATCGCCCATGGATTCATAAGCACCGCTAATACCTAACGCGATAATACCGGATACGGAAGGCCAGCCCAAATCAATAAAGACCCAACCGATAATAGTACCGATTAAAATAAATAAGATATGCATACCTAGCGTAGTCATTTGCCCGAAGGGCGGTAGATAGACAGCCACAAATTGAATAAGCAGAACAACAATTTCCCAAAACAATTTATTGTTCATAAAAGATTGTTTTGCACTTTCTGACATAATAAAGACCTCCTAACATTTTGCAAATAATTTTTAAATCAGTATTGCGCGCAATTTTGTTTGATATATCAAATCCATATTTGTACTATATCATAAGTAAAATAGATTGTATAATTGCTGTTTATTATAAAGAAGATATAAATTAATCTATAACAAGAAGCTTGACATGATAGAAGGTTTGCAGCGATAATAAATAAAAAACTAGAAAAGAGGGTGCCTATGAAACTGGATCAATTACGATATTTTGTGCAGGTGGTAGAATGTCATTCCTTTAATCAAGCAGCGAAAAATTTATACATGACCCAACCGGCATTAACATCATCCATACAAGCCTTAGAGGAAGAATTGCAAGTAACGCTGTTGCGCCGTTCTAGGAAGGGAACTTATCCTACCGTATATGGATTGCAGGTGTATCAGGACTGTAAAGATCTTCTGGAATCGTTGGAGAGTAAAATCGATACGTGGAAATTATTTTCTCGGGAAAAAGAAAAAGTTTCTGGAACTGTGCATTTGGCTGCTATTCCAGTAGTATGTAACTTTATTTTGGAAAATATTATTTGGGGTGTTCAACAGCAATATCCAGAAATCAGTATTTCATTACATGAAATTCCGATGAAGGATTTTTCACACGAAATGCTGTTAGGGAGATATAATGTCGGTCTTACTTCTGTTATGCTGAAAGAAAAAGAACAGGAAGAAAAGTATTATCAAGCGATGTCGTTTCAGTTTGAGGTACTTTTGCAGGATGAATACAGGATTTATTTGAGTACAAAACATCCTTATGCACAGAAAACGCGGTTGACTGTGGAAGAATATGAGGAATTGGAGTTTATTACTTATTCTGACAATCAGAAAGAAGATTTTCAGAAAAGATTTTTTCCTGTACAAAGAATACGCTACTTGAATAGTTTAGGTAATATTTTACAAGCCATTGCAGAAAATAAAGGCGTGGGGATGTTTTTATATCGCGCCTTAGAGAATAGCTGGTATATCAAAAATGGTTTTATTTGTACAAAACCCTTTGCAGAAGGTACGTTTCATCCCAGCGAGCACCATTTGATTTGGGCCGATGACAGAATACTAACCAATGCAGAAAGAGCAGTGGTAGATTTTATTCGTGCTAATTATGCTAAATTCTATGAAACACAAAAATAAAGGAGTAACTTTGAAAATTTTTCTTTGTATGACGATTCGGTTATGATATGCTTATAAATACATAAACAATTTTATCAAAACGAGGTGTGTAACGATGCAATATGATTTTACCTCCATCATGGACCGGCGAGGTCGGGATGCGTTGGCAGTGGATGGTTTGGGCACCGGGTTTGCGCCGCCGTTGCCGAAAGACGGTGTGGAACCGATTCCCATGTGGGTGGCCGATATGAATTTTCCTACAGTTCCCACTATTGTAGAGGCTATTGTGAAGCGAGCGCAGCATCCGGCTTTCGGGTATTTTCAGCCGACAGAGGATTATTACAACGCCATTATTCAATGGCAGAGTAGGCGCAATGGTGTGACTGGCTTGACTAGAGAAGCAATTGGTTATGAAAACGGAGTATTAGGCGGTGTGATAAGTGCGCTCAACGTATTGTGTTCGAAAGGCGATACGGTGTTGCTCCATTCGCCGACCTATATCGGTTTTACCGGCTGTTTGCTGAATAACGGTTACCATATTGTACATTCGCCGCTGGTGCAGGATGAATCTGGCGTTTGGTGTATGGATTTTGCCGATATGGAAGAAAAACTGGTGCAGCAGAAAATTCACGCCGCCATTTTCTGCTCGCCCCATAATCCGACAGGACGGGTATGGGAGCGTTGGGAATTGGAGCAGGCTATGGCGTTGTTTCAAAAGCATGATGTGTTCGTAGTTTCCGATGAAATCTGGTCCGATATTATTTTAGAGGGCTACAAGCACATTCCCACCCAATCTGTTTCAGAGGATGCCCGTAACCGTACAGTGGCCCTATATGCGCCGTCTAAGACTTTTAATCTGGCTGGCTTGGTGGGCAGTTATCATATTATTTATAATCAGTGGATGCGGGAACGGGTGGAGAAGGAAGCGTCGCTCTGCCATTACAATGATATGAATGTGTTATCCATGCATGCTTTGCTGGGTGCTTACAAGCCTGAGGGCTATGTGTGGGTGGATGAGTTGCGGCAGGTGCTGACTGGTAATATTGAGTTTGCCTGCGACTATATTGCCGCCCATTTTCCCGGTGTACAGGTATCCAAACCGCAGGGCACCTACATGATGTTTTTAGACTGCACCCAATGGTGTGCCGCCCATGGCAAAACCATTGAGGAGGTGCTAAAGGCTGGTTGGGATGCTGGAGTGATGTGGCAGGATGGCCGCATGTTTCATGGCCCATGTCATATCCGCATGAATTTAGCGTTGCCTTTATCCCGGGTTCAGGAAGCCTTTGCGCGGCTGCAACAATTTGTCTTCTGTTAAAACTGTTTCACGTGAAACAATAGATAACCACAGTGATGTTCTTTATATGCTTTTTTATCGCACTTTATTGATGAAATGCTGGAAGAATGACATAAAGGTTATGGGTCTCTTTCATAAAATATCAAATCATCATGGTAAGCTCCTGTGTCTCAATTTTGGATTGTGATGCAGGGGCTTTCTTTATGTGGCACATAGATTTTCAGAGAAAACTTTTCACTGTGCTGCCGATTTGCGCTTAAAAGAATAGCAAAAATGTTTCACGTGAAACATTTTATGCTGGCTCCACACAAACTTCACAGAGCGTTCATGGCAGATTCACAGACCTTTGCTATACTGGCAGCAGTTCAACAAAGGAGTGGAAAGTAGATGAAGCTTAGCATGAATCATGTAAAAAAACAGTATGCTTCTGACAAGATAGCCTTGGAGGACATCTCTTTGGATTTGGAAGCGCCCAGCATGGTGGGTCTGTTAGGGCCTAACGGCGCTGGCAAAAGCACGCTGATGCAACTATTGGTGGCGGGGATTTTGCCCACAAGCGGGCAAATTTTTCTGGACGGTGGGCCGCTTTGCAAGCAGGAGCAGGAACTGAAACAGCATTTAGGCTATTTGCCGCAGCGATTTGGGTTGTATGATGAGTTGACGGTGGAGCAGTTTTTGGATTATATGGCGGCGCTGAAGGATTGTAGCGACAAGGCAGTTATCCAGCGGGTATTGGAGCAGACCGGCTTAGTGGAAAAACGAAAAGCCCGCATCAGTACCTTGTCAGGCGGTCAGCGGCAACGGGTGGGGATTGCACAGGCGCTGTTGGGAAATCCCCAACTGTTAATTTTAGATGAGCCAACTGTAGGCTTGGATCCAGAAGAACGTATTCGGTTCCGCAATCTCTTTGCCCAGCAGGCTGCCGATAAAATTGTGCTGCTGTCCACCCATATCATTGAAGATGTACAATCCGTCTGTAATCGGTTGATTGTATTGCATGAAGGCAAAATTTTGTTTGACGGAGCGCCGTGGCAGTTATTATTGGCAGCCAAGGGACATGTGGGCATCTTGCCGGAAAACGGGGTGCAGCGTTTGCCTCAGCCGTATTGGATAACGGCCCGGCAGGATACTACGCAAGGCGTGGTATGCCGCATAGTAGCTGAAAAGTTGCCGGTGTTTGTGGAGCCAACGGAGTCCACGCTGGAGGACGGTTATTTATATGTGCTGCACCAAGGAGGGCTACCCCATGTTGAAGCCTGAGAGAAGATATCTTTGGAGCCAGTGGCGGCGGCTGTACCGTTTGGAGAAAAAGCGTTTGTTATCGAGCTGGATTGTGCGGGCAGCGCTGCTTTTTCTGCTGATTTTGCCGTTGGCCGGTCTGTTATGGTATCAACCGGCTACCGACCTCACAGCGGCTTCGCTGGCCATTGCCAATCCCCATCTGGCGGCAGGATTGGGCGGCGCAGTGGTGTGGATGGTCTTAACGCTGTTGGAGCTGCAGCGTATGCAAAAGCAGCAGATGGAGTCGCTGACCAATGCAGCAGTATCCCCTGTTTTACTGCAAACGGTAAAAACAGCAGCGTTACTTCGCACAGCTCTAGGCGCTGGCGCTTTACTGCTGCTGGTATGGCTGCCCTGGACTGTAGTGCAGATGCAGCCTTTTTCCTTGGTACTTTATTTATTAAGCGGTTTGATTTTGCTGCTGCCTTGCTGGATTTTAAGTATTTTGCTGGCGGCGGGCTGTTACCAACTTACCCAGCGCTTAGAAATTAGTCTGTTGCTCTGCGCAACAGCCATCGGTTTCAGCCTGAGTACTTGGGTCAGTCCCCAATACGCGCTGCGCTGGCTGAATCCGTTAGTACCGGTAATGTCTGATTATTTTAGCAATCGACCTGCACTGGTGTTGGCGGTGTACAGCCGTGTTTGTTGGTTTTTGTTATTGGGCGGATTTTGGCTATTGACGCTGCTGACGGTGCGCTGTTATCAACTGGGGCCGTTGCAATCGTTGCATTGCCATTGCCAAACGAGGCGGACCGTTCTGTTGGCAGCTGCATTATTACTGTCTTTGGGCTTGGTTGGTATCGTACAGGAGCCTTATGTGGATAGCAGTCCTTTAGAGCCGGTTTTTGCCGAGGCAGAAGCGCCGGAAGCAGTGTATTTGCAGCACAGTGAGCTAGAAGTGGAACTGGATGGAGTGTTGGGCCGTTTACAAGGTAAGGCTGTCTATACGCTGCATAACCGAGGAACAGAGGAAACGCTGTGCAGCTTTCAAATTAATCCCGGTTATACCATCCAGTCTATGACACGAAACGGCCAACCCTGGGAATTTATCGATTTGCATGATGATACCGACAACGATAAGACTGTGCAGTTTCTACTGCCTGCCGGTGAAAATCAGAAGCTGACTGTGCAATACGGCGGGAGTCCTAAAATTTGGTCGATTTTGCGGGATACCTTAATGGGTATGGACATCAGCGAGCAATATGTAGAATTGTACAACAGTAAACTGGGTCCCCGTTTTTATCTGCAACGTACAGAAGATGATGAAACGGTGTTTCGTTTTACATTGCCGGCTCAGTTAACACCGGTGACCAACAGTCCCCATCTTACGTTGCTTCGTGAAAAGGGCGGGAAAAAACAATGGCAGTCGGTCAGTCAGGACGCCCGCATCAATTTGTATGCAGCCGATTATACTATGGAACCTATCGAGGAAGCAGGTATGCACATTCACTTTTACTATAGCAGCCAGCAGCAGCAAATGATGGAACAATTAGGCGCTTTAGAGCAAATAGGTTACGCCTTTCGCTATTGTGCCCAGCACTATGGGGCCTTGCCCTTTGATGCGGCCAATCCCCTGCAGTTAGTGGAGGAGAGCGCTTATGCCATGGGCGGCGGAGCCTTTGGCAATTTCAGTGTGATGGGCGAAACAATCTTCAGCCCGCAAAATTTGAACAATGTTGACTTAGGAGCCAGTGGCGCCGAGGTACTGGCCCATGAAATTGTGCATCAGTGGTGGGGATTGAGCTGGATGTTTTGGGAGGACGGCGGTCCCTGGAGCAGCGAAGGGCTGACCTGCTACACTACCTACCGCATGATGAAGGCCCAATACGGCCAGGCCTATGCCCGTCAGCATTATGTGGAGCAATGGAAGGTACAGGTTCAACAATTGCAAAGATCTTATTACTATCGCCATTCGGAGATGTTATCCCAATTGCCAGAGGCTTATCAAGCCGCTATCCGTGCTCAGCAAGAAAGCGCACAACGCTATGCAGTGATGCCCTTGCTGTTGTTGCAGGCCGAGCAGGCTTTAGGTGGAGAGGCGCAGATGGATGCGGTGTTAGCAAAGTTATTTGCCAACGGTGGCGCCGAGGTGCCCGGTTATCTATCTTGGCAAGATTTTTTAGCGGTAAGCGGATTAACAGAGGAGGATTTTGACCTTGAACAAGCTGTTTTATTATGAGTGGAAACGAATGATACGAAGTCGGTTTTTTCTGACGTTGCTGCTGATTATCGGCGTGTTTGGCTGCTATGTGCTGCGCAGTGAAATGATTTTAGGCGTAGGAGGGGCGGCTCCTTATTCGGGCTGGAGCGTGGGTGCCTGCTTTGCGCAGGTGTTGCCCATCATTTTGCTTGCCCAATTATTGTTTCTGAGCCATTTGTTTAGTCGGCAGGAGCAAGCTGTGGCGCAATTGCGGCGGGCTACCGCCTATTCGCCGCTGCAATATGGATTGCTGCGCTGTAGCATTATTTTGCTGTGCAGTGGTTTGCTGAGCCTTATGGTTTTGCTGTTGCAAGTGGCTTTTTGCCAGCGTTATTTTCACGCTGGCACAGTAGGGCAGTTCCTGCCATCCATTTGTTTTTCTCTGGTGCCTGCGGCCATTTTGTTGTTGGGTGTGGGTTTGCTGGTCGGTGAACTGCATCGCAACGCCTTATATATTTTGATGTTGGCAGTGTTGGTCAATAATGGATTGGTGGGACTTACCGGCTGGGATTTGAGTGGCTTGCAATATTTTTCTACGGGCGTGCTTCAAGTGCCTGTAGATTTGAACGGCGAGCCGTTGTATTTCTTTTTGCCAGCAGCAGTACGGCAGCGCTGGACTTATTTAGTTGTCGGATTATTGCTCGCAACGGTAGGCCTATGGAATCATTTTCTTTTTGCTGCGGGCGAGACGCAGCTTTATCGTCGCTGTCCTGTC
>CABQBF010000053.1 GCA_902462325.1 uncultured Peptococcaceae bacterium | reverse complement strand
TTTTCATTCATGTCCACCACTGGTGGATATTCAAAACTCATGAGTTTTGAATACGGCTTGTGCAGAGATGATTTTGATTGCTGTGCAGATGGGACGCTCTTGTTATTTTGGTGTAGGCTGATGTAACACGAATGTAATAGTAATGTAATACTTTTTGGCTTAACCAACAGCGTTATGTAAGACATGGAATACTTTTCGAAAAAAATTTGATGAAATAGTAAAGGAAATTTAAAAAAAGTGTCACATGTCTTACGCTATTACATGGAATGTTGCTTCCCAAAGCAAAAAAGTCCCATCTCCGGGGAAGGGGAACAGCTCGGAGGAATTAAGATGCTTTCCGGAACTGCGGGGTGTGGGAAAAGGCTGGCTTTATAAAATTTGCATAAGAAAAAAGAAACTTTTTGGTGGTAGAGAAAGTCTAATAAAATAGGGCATATATTATTAATTTTCAACTTGTAAAAGTATTGATTGACAAGTGGAGAAAAAGCCAGTACTATTAAGATTAGAGTTGTGTACTATGATTTATCATACACCACATAGGAATTTGCTTTGTATGATAACGTAAGCGTTATGAATCAATTGAGATGGGGGGATATTGTTGGCGCTGATTGAGGCAAAAGATGTTGTAAAAAAATATAAGGTGGGCTCGGAGATTATCACAGCCTTAAACGGTATTAATTTGTCCATTGAAAAGGGCGAGTTTGTGGCTATTTTGGGTACGTCGGGCTGCGGGAAATCTACACTGTTGAATATGTTGTCGGGCTTGGAGCGGCCCACAAAGGGAGACGTCATAGTCAACGGTGTGCGTATCAATAAGGTAAGTGAAAAAAATATGTCTCGGTTTCGCGCGCGGGAAATGGGATTTATTTTTCAGCAGTATAATTTAATTCCGTCGTTGACGGCGTTGGAAAATGTGATGCTGCCGCTGACTATTCAAGGTCTTAGCAAAAAGGTGCGTGTCAAGCGCAGTCGGGATATTTTAATCAAGTTGGGTTTGGGCAAGCGATTACATAATAAGCCCAGCCAGATGAGCGGCGGGCAGCAGCAGCGGGTGAGTATTGCCCGGTCGTTGGTGAGCAATCCGAAGATTATTTTTGCGGACGAGCCTACTGGCAATTTGGATAGTAAGACCACCATTGAAATTTTGGAATTTATGCAGGAGATCGTACGGGAACAACACAAAACATTAATTATGGTCAGCCACGACATGGAGGTTGCCATGTATGCGGGCCGGATTGTACATATGCTGGACGGAGAAATTACCAGCATTGAAGAAAATATTGAGAATATTGCCAAGCTAACAGCAACGGCAGAGGGGGAGAAGGCATAAAATGAAGAAAAAACTGGCGATGATTTTGATTGTATTATTACTTGGAATGAGTGTGCTGCCGGCCGACTCGGTATTTGCAACTACGACGGCGCAATCTGACACCAATCAGACAACAGCGGATGAGGATAAACCAGACGAAAATAAAACGAGTACTGCTGCACAGAATGGCAACGGGGAAAGCGCAGCTTCCCAGAAAAACGCACAGGAAAAAAATATTTTCAACACCGGCACCGACCCGCTGTGGTCTTTTGTAAAGCTTGAAGCACCGGAGGAAGCGCTGGTGGGGCAAGAGTTTGAAGTAAATATTACGGTGAAAAATATGGGTACCGGTTCAGGGATGTTCCCAGAATTTCGTTTTACGGAGGAAAGCGATAAGAAAGATTTGACCCATTTTACGGTGGTAGGCGGCACGGACGGCGTGTATGATACCATGCTGACGGAAGTAAAAGGCGGAGAGACCAAAACCTTTACCATTAAGATGAAGGTAAATCCGGAAACAAAAGAATTGCCGGAAGGTTCTAAATATCGCATTAATTGTATGATTGCCAGCTCCAATTGGCAGATAGACAGAGGAGAAAAACGGTTTAATGCAGTGCAGAGCTTTGAGATTGATGTGACATACGCTTTATCCGATCCGTCCTTTGTGGTGGAAACTGTGACTTTTAATCCGGCTGTGACTGCCGGTGTGAAGGAAACAACGGCGACGATTACGTTAAAAAACATCAGCGATACCAAGGCCAATAATGTGGTAGCTACGTTGGAAGGCACTTATATAAGCGGCGGCAGTGAAGGCAATGCCGGTGAAAAGAATATTGAGGTGCGGGATTTAACCAGCACCAAGCAGCTTTATAATGTAAAGGGCAATCAGAAGGTGAAGGTGGATTATCAACTGGATCTGAATGAGGACCGCAAAAACAATGAAATGAAGCTGACCATTGATTATAACGGGCTGGAAAAACCGCAGGAAATTGTGCTGAATATGCCGTTGCCGTTACAGGAAAATAAAGGCGGCAAGGAGCCTAAGGTGATTATTGAGCGTTATAACGTAGAGCCCGGCAAAGTGTTAGCCGGTAACTATGTTACATTGAATTTGTTTGTGGAAAACACCAACAGTATGCCGGTAAATAATGTGTCCATTCAATTGGATGTGCCTACGGAAACGTCGTCCAGCGGCGGCACGGTGTCGGGCGGCACGGTGTTTTCTCCGGTAGACAGCAGTAATACCTTTTTCATTGACCGCATTGAGGGGAAGGAAACAGCGCTGAAAACCATCAGCATGTATGTAGACCCCAATGCTACGGCTAAAACCTATATTGTGCCGGTGAATATCAAGTATGAATCCACCGATGGCACTAAGTATGAAAGCAGCGATAATGTCAATATTCCAGTTACGCAGGAAAGCAAAATTGAAATTATCAGCAGCAATATTCCTACGGCAGGGAATGTGGGCGAGCCGATGAATCTCAGTATGGAGTTTGTGAATGTGGGCAAGGTAAACCTCACCAACTTTAAGGTGCGTATGGAAGGCGATATTCCTGGCAAAGAGGAAAATGTATATTATCTGGGCACCTTTAACGCCGGCGAGAGCAATGAATATTCGGCCACCATCATTCCAGAAATGGAAGGCGCCTTATCGGGCAGTATTCAGATGAGTTATATTGACGCCGACAATCAGAACGTATCCATGGAAATTCCATTTAGCTGTGAAATCGGCGCAGCCATTGATTATGGCAATATGACCGACCTGCCTATGGAGCCGATAGAGGAGCCGGGGCTTTTGGATAAGCTGAAGCAGCATTGGCTGCCGATTTTGTTGGGTGTAATCATTTTACTGCAGGCGGTTGTGTTAATTCGCATTAAGCGAAAAGCGAAAGCAGAAGAGGAACTCATCGATGGTTAAAACAGATATTATAACGATGGCGGCCAAAAATCTGATGCGCCGCAAGGGCCGCACCTTTTTGACCATGCTGGGCGTGTTGATTGGCACAACCTCCATTGTGGTCATGGTGTCATTGGGGCTGGGGATGCAGAGCGCCCAGCAGAAAATGTTTGAGCAATGGGGCAGCCTCAATGAAATTGAAGTAAATCAGAGCTACTCCTACGGCGAGGAGCAGGAGAAAACCACTGTCCTCAATGATGAAACGCTGGAATTCTTCCGAGGGATGGAAGGCGTGACGGCGGTTATTCCTATGATTCAGGTCTCCGCCAATACGGCTACCTGCGGCAAGCTGCAAGGGTGGTTGGAAGTATACGGTATCAATCCAGAGGACATGCCGCTGAAAAATATCCAGGCGGCGCAGGGCCGCTTGCTGCAAGCAGGCGATCACAATGTGGTGGTATTGGGCGGCATGGTAGGACAGGGCTTTTATGACCCCAATAGCAACGATGACGGGTATTCGGAGGACGAAACCTATGAAGAATATAAAGACCGTATGTATACCAAAACGCTGGACTTGTATGATAAGAAAATCGTAGCAGAGTTTATGAATTATGAGACAGAAAAAACCAAGAAGCTCACCTTGCAGGTGGTGGGGATTATGGAAAAAGACGCGCCCAACGGTTATTATGCTTATGCGCCGTTAGAGGTGATGCAGAAAATTCAGAAATTGATGCTGACCAGTGAACAAAAGAAGCAGAAAAAACGGGACGATTATAATCAGATTACCATTATGACTGAAGATGTTACCTATACCAAGACAATCTTGCAGACATTGAAAGATTCGGGTTACAATGCATATTCTATCGCCGACAGTCTGGAGGGGGTAGAAGACCAGGCCAGAGTCATTCAGATGGTGCTGGGCGGTATCGGCGGCATTACTCTTTTGGTGGCAGCCATTGGAATTATCAACACCATGGTGATGTCCATTTATGAGCGCACCAAAGAAATTGCCATTATGAAGGTGATTGGCGCGACCTTTAACGATATTCGGCTGATGTTTTTAGCGGAGGCTGGGATGATTGGCTTCTTTGGCGGCTTGCTAGGGCTGGTTTTCAGCTACGGGCTATCGTTCTTGATTAATCAGCTATCCGGGGATTTTATGGGCGACTACATGGGTACCGGCGAAGCACTGAATATTTCGCTAATCCCCTGGTGGCTGGCGGTATTCGCCATTGTCTTCTCCATTTTGATTGGCTTGCTGGCGGGCGTATATCCTGCTAATCGGGCTGTGAAATTAAGTCCCATTGAAGCAATGCGCAATAATTAGGCAAAAAAGTATGGCTATAAGGTATAAATCTGTTATACTGTTAGCAGAACACTGTTGCAGTTGGTGGATACCGTTTGCGGCGGCAGTGCTGAATTTATAGAAATGAAGAAAGGAGATTTTCATGGAAGCAGCAGCTACTACGACAATTATTACAGCAAAGGTACTCAACCAAACTAATCAGGCATTGATGGAACAGAGCGATAAGCTGGGGCTGTCCGTTGGTGAGGTATTGGATAGGCTCTTTTTCCGGCGGCCTATGATGGATTCTACTTTGGCGGCCTCCTTTACAGGAGATTTATTCGCGCTTGTTACCAGCGGCCAGAGCGACGAAAACCTTTGCCAATCTGCCTTAATTTTAATTTCGATTTTGGCAAAAACATTATTGGAATGCGGGTACAATATGGAACAGATTACGTCTGAAGTAACGGCCTGGATTGCAGAGCAGAATAGCGATGCAGAATAACACGAAAAGGAGCACTGCGCCAACACATTTTTAATCGGATAAGCAGAGGCTCAGGCGAAGAACAGTAAAAGCAATATAGGAAATACAAAGAGGCTGCATATGAAAAGCGGCCTCTTTTTGCTAAAATGAGATAAAAACACACGGAAAGCATGACAAATACATGGAGATAGGATATAATAATACAATATATGATTTTTAATAAAAAAGGAGTGTCTGCACTTTATGGAGGATAAAGATTTTATTGAATTTACCACTGGTCTGGAAGAAGAGGAACTGCCAGAGGTAAATAAAATGGCGGAGGATTGGGACACTTACGTGACCTATCTGGATGATGAGAAGGCCTTGATTATGGTAGAATTGGAAGTAGCCAAAGTGGCGCCCATTTTAGCTTATCATCATCTGTTTGGAATTCAGATTGCCATTAAAAATCCTACGGAAGATGGATTTTATACGGCGGAAGAGCAGCCTAAGCTGTTTGAGATTGAGGATCGTATTGCCGATGTTTATCGGGACGAAGCGCACGCCAAGCATGTAGCCAGCATTACCACCGGCGGCACGCGGATGTTGTACTTCTATGCGGAAAGTGATGACTTTTTAGCCGGTTTGGTAGGGAAAATTGCTTCTGAATTCGGCGATTATGATTTTAACTATCTGTTGGAACAGGATGCGCCCTGGAATTTCTATTTTAATGTTGTTTATCCATCGTTGCTGGACATGCAGATTATCAAAAACCGTCGCATGTTGAAGCTAATGGAAGAAAAGGGCGAAGATTTAAGCCAAGTGCGGGAGGTTACCCACTGGTTTTATTTTAACAACGGCGCTTCCCGCAAACAGGCGTCGGTGCGGTTGCGGGACAATGGCTGTGAAATTTTAGATGATAATTTCTTTGATGAACGGATACCGGAATATAATTTTGGCCTGCGGGTGCTGATAAAGCATGATATGACCCAACAAACCATGCTGGAAGTGACTTACGCGCTGTATGACTTTGTAGAAAAATATGAAGGCATTTATGATGGCTGGAATATCATTCCTGACGGAGATCCGGAAAAAGATTTTGTATAGACCCCGAAAGGAGGTTGTGGCGTGACAGAAACAGAAGCAGAATTTTTGCAGAAGTATGATGCATCTGCTTATGAGAAGCCGTCCGTAGCGACAGATATTGTGGTGTTTACCATTGGCAAGGGACGGCGGGAAACCTACCGGCAATTACCCAAGCGGCATTTGCAACTACTGCTGATTCGGCGCAGAAATCATCCGTTTCAGGATTGCTGGGCGCTGCCCGGCGGTTTTGTAAATATTGATGAATCGTTGCGGGATGCGGCTGCCAGGGAGCTTTATGAAGAAACAGGACTGGAGCCTGATTATTTGGGTCAGTTGTACACCTGGGGCGAGGTAGACCGCGACCCGCGCACGCGGATTATCAGCACATCTTATATGGCAATTGTGAACGAGAAAAATAAAAATCTGAAGGCCGGGGATGATGCCAGCGAGGCTTGTTGGTTTGATTTTACCAGCCGGATTGAAAAGGTGGAAACCCATAAGGTAGACGGGCAGTTGGAATATGTGTGGTATATCCGTCTGGCGCTGAAAAGCAGCAGGGAAGAACTGAGCGCTTTGGTGCGTGTTACACGGTGGTTCCGAGGTTCTACAGTGGCCATTCAGCGTGAAATTGTGGAAAATCATGGTTTGGCCTTTGACCATGCTAAAATTATTGAGCATGGCTTGGAAAAATTCAGGCATAAAATAAAATATACCGATTTGCTGTTTAAGCTGGTGCCGGAGTTTTTTACTCTGACCGAGCTGCAGCATGTGTATGAAGCAGTTGTTGACAAAAAAATATCCAGAGCCAGCTTCCGGCGCAGTATTGCCGATAAAGTGCTGGAAACGGAGCAGTATGTAACCAAGGGCGGTCATCGCCCGTCGCAGTTGTATGTATTCAATCCGTGCTGGCTGGAGGCGTCTCTGCAGGAGGGCGTTGTAGACCTGTGGAGCTAAGAAGGAGGATATCCCAATGAGTAACAAGACGAACTTAACATTACTGGCAGATTTTTATGAAATCACAATGGCAAATGGATATCTGGAGCATGGTGTGGCCGATCAAATTGCTTATTATGATATGTTTTTCCGCAAAATTCCCGATGGCGGCGGCTTTGCTATTATGGCGGGGCTGGAGCAGGTAATTGAGTATCTCAAAAATTTGCATTTTACCAGAGAAGATATTGCTTATTTGCGCAGTAAAAAATGTTTTAGCGAAACGTTTTTAGAATATCTGGCCAATTTCCACTTTGAATGCGATGTGTGGGCTATACCGGAGGGTATGCCAATCTTTCCTGGCGAGCCGTTGCTGACGGTACGGGGGCCCGCTATTCAGGCGCAATTTTTGGAAACTATGATTTTGTTAACCATCAGCCATCAGTGTTTGATTGCCACCAAGGCTAACCGCATTGTGCGGGCCGCTGATGGACGGGCTGTGATGGAGTTTGGCTCCCGGCGGGCGCAAGGAGTAGATGGTGCTGTAATGGGCGCCAGAGCAGCTTACATTGGCGGTTGTGTTGGTACAGCCTGCACCATTGTAGACAGAGATATGCATATTCCGGCATTGGGTACTATGGCCCACAGTTGGGTGCAGATGTTCCCCAGCGAGGAAGAGGCTTTCCGCAATTATGCCAAAACCTATCCCGACAATTGCACTTTGTTGGTGGATACTTATAATGTGCTGCAATCGGGCATTCCCAATGCCATTAAGGTTTTTAATGAGGAAGTTGTACCGAGAGGCTTCCGCCCTAAAGGGGTGCGTATTGACAGCGGCGATATTGCTTATTTATCGAAAAAAGCACGGGTTATGCTGGATGAAGCAGGATTTCCGGACTGCGGCATTGTAGCGTCCAATTCGTTGGATGAATATATTATCCGCGATATTTTAGACCAGGGCGGTCAGGTGGATTCTTTTGGCGTAGGGGAACGGCTGGTAACGGCCAAATCGGACCCGGTATTCGGTGGTGTGTACAAGCTGGCTGCGGTGGAAAAGGACGGCGAGCTGGTGCCGAAGATTAAGGTCAGTGAAAATGTTGAAAAAATCACCAATCCAGGATTTAAGGTACCGTGGCGTTTATATGAACGCAGTACCGGCAAAGCTATCGCCGATGTGATTACATTGCAGGGTGAAGTGATTGACGACAGCCAGCCCTATGAAATTTTTGACCCGGAACATACCTGGAAACGAAAATTTGTGCAGGACTTTGTCGCGAAACCGCTGCAGGTGCCTATTTTTGAAAAGGGAAATTGCGTGTACCAGTCGCCTAATTTGCAGGAAATTCAAAAATTCTGCCAAGAACAGATTGACACTTTATGGGATGAAGTATTGCGTTTTGAGCATCCGCATAAATATTATGTGGATTTATCGCAGAACCTATGGGATATGAAGCACACTCTGCTGGAAAAATATTGTGTAGGTTGTATAGAAAAAATGAAACGGAAAAAATGATGAAAAAATGGAGCATATGCATTTTCATGTTAGTGTTACTGCTGCTGACGGGCTGCGGCGGCGCACCAGCCCCGCAGACAGCGGAAAATGAGCAGGAAATCGCTATTCGACTGGCTACCAATTATCGTGATGACAGCATTGGGTATCAGCAGCTACAGGATTTTGCCCGCCTGCTGCAGGAAAAATCGGGCAATACCATGCTGGTGAAATTGTATAGCGCCGGTGCATGGAGTCAGTCGGAGAGCTTTGTAGAGTACATCAAGCTGGGCAGTTTAGAAATGGCTTGCTTGGAGCCAACGGAGATGCAACGTCTGCAGCCGGCCTATGGACTGTATCAGCAACCCTATCTGTTTACCACGTTACAGGCTGTAGAGAGCTATATTACCGGCGACGTTGGCCGTAAAGCACTGGATACTTTGCCTGCTGAGTATTACGGCGTCGGTTTTGTGCCCGATGGCTTTCAGTATCTGCTGCAAAGTGGTGATGCGCAGTGGGTTTCTTATGGAACGCTCAAGAATATGGGACAGACTAAAGCGCTGGAAGGCATTACCGTATATGATTTACGGGCTGTATATAGCTTGCAGCCAGTGGTTACCATGCGCAGTTGGTGGGATGGTTTAACAGAAGAACAGCAAAATTGGGTGCAGGAGAGTTTCAACCAGGCGTTGACGTCCTCTTTTGCGCAGCAGCAGGATAAAGACCCGGCTCAAACGCTGCTGGCCAACGGCGTGGTGTTTGAAGATAGTACTGCGCCTGCTTGGAATAGCTACAGTAATTTATATCTGAATCAGCGGGAGGCTTATTTTGCAGAACACAGTAATTCACTGACTGCTTATTGGCGCCCTGTGGTTGCCGAGCCTCCGACAAATGAAGAGGAGGAACCTACGCCGTGAAAGATGTTATTTTGATTGTAGAAGACGAAACAAATATCAGAGCAAATATTGCGGAATTTTTGCAGGCAGAGGATTTTGAAACGCTGCTGGCAAAGGATGGCGAAGAAGCCATTGCAATTTTTGATGAAAAAAAACCGGATTTGGTAATTTTGGATTTGATGCTGCCTAAAATTGACGGGTTGGAAGTATGCAAATATATTCGCCGTGATTCAGATGTGCCTATTATTATGGTGACAGCCCGCGATGAAGAAATCGACAAACTGTTGGGCTTGGAATTGGGCGCCGATGATTATATCACCAAGCCCTTCAGTTTGCGGGAATTGAAAGCCCGTATCAAGGCTGTGCTGCGCCGCACTAAATCGGGCTCCGTAAAAGGCAACGCCGATGAAATTCTCACCTTCGGCACCCTGGAGATTGATTTGGGCCGCAGAGAGGTGAAGCAGCAGGGAAAAATTGTGGATTTGACTCCTTCTGAATATGCGATTTTAATTACCCTGTGCCAAAATATCGGACGGCCGTACAGTCGCCTGCAGCTTTTGAACGCTACTTTAGGGGAAAGCTATGCCGGATATGAACGGGCCATTGACACCCATGTCAGCAATTTACGCAAAAAAATTGAGCCCAATCCACAAAAGCCAGTATATATCCTGACCGTATATGGTTTAGGCTATAAATTTGGTGATCATTATGAGACTAACCAGTAAAATCAATATCATCATGGTAATTATCGTGCTGATGACCGGTATTTTAATCGGTATCCTTTGCATTGAGAACACCAATGATGCTTTTGATGAATATTTGTATGACACCTATGAAGTGATGCTCAATGAATGGGCGCAGACTTTTGTGACCTATTATACTTATAATGGCGATAGCTGGAACGGCGTGGAGTCGTTAGGGCGGCTTGTGGATTTACAGCAATCCGGCGTGGTGCTCAGCGATTTGAACGGGCAAATTCTCTATCATTATGATGTAAGTTATATTGGTAAGCAGGTGCCGCAGGAAATTTACAGCCGGGGCTATATTCTGCGGCTGGATAATCAGGTGATTGGCATTTTGTATCCGGCGGCGCTGTTTAGTGATACCTTTAAACAGCTGGAGCAGAACTTTGTCAAGTCTGCTATGAGTGCAGTAGGCAAAGGGGTGTTTTTCACCAGTTTATTTGCCATTATCATCGGTTTAGGCTTATCCGTTGGGATTGCCCATCCTTTGCGGGAACTGACGCTGGCCACCAAGCGCATGGCCAAGGGCAGTTTTGACGAACCGTTGCCCATTTACAGTACCGATGAAATTGGCGATTTGGCACGTTCCTTCAATACCATGGCGCAGGAGCTGGAAAAAGGCATTGATTTGCGAAAACAGATGATGGCCGATATCAGCCATGAACTGCGCACGCCTTTGACGGTATTGGCCAGTAAGCTGGAATTTACGCTGGAGCAGAATAAACCGCTGGAAACAGAGGATGTGGTGGTGCTTTATGATGAGGTAATCCGACTGAAAGGCTTGGTGGGCGAGCTGCAGGATTTGAGCAAGCTGGAGGCCGGGCATACGATGTTGGATAAAACATTGATTTCCTTCCGTGATTATTTTGCCGATTTTACGGTGTTGCTGGAGGCGGAGGCAGAAAGCCGGCAGATGGATTTGGTTGTCAATTTGGACAATGCCCCCGAGTATTGCTATGCAGACCCAAAACGATTGAAGCAGATTATCCTCAATCTGGTCAATAATGCCTTTCGGTATACGTCGGCTGGCGGCACAATTACCGTAGAAGCACGGCAGGAAGGCAAGGATTTTTTGTTTTCTGTGCAGGATACCGGTATGGGCATTGCACCGGAGGATTTGGATAAAATTTTTGAGCGGTTCTATCGGACCGACCGTTCCCGTGACAGGGAAAGCGGCGGCAGCGGCTTAGGTTTGGCTATTACCAAAGCATTGGTAGAAGCCCACGGCGGTTGGATTAAAGTAGCCAGCAAGCTGAACGAAGGCACGATCTTTACTGTGATGCTGCCCGGTTGGGATGAAACAGAGGAATTGAGCAAAGGCGGAAAACAGGAAACATAGAGCAAAATAGATTACAAATAGCAGGGCTGTTGCCATGTCACCGTTTAACGGCGGCTAGAGGCAGTAGCCCTGTTTTGTGTCGGCTTCTGAACCTTGTGTTTTATGGTTCATCGTAGGCGCACAAGGCTGCTTCCAACGCGTCTACTAATGTGATACCGGCCACTGGCAGACCAATCAGAACAGCACTTTTAATTTCGTCTCGTGTGGCTCCCAATGTTTTGGCCGATTTTACGTGAAAGTTTAGCCCGCCAATCATACGGATGGCAGAAAGCACTGCAATGTAAGCCAATTCCTGCGTTTTTTTGTCCAAACTGCTTGCCTGTGCGTTCTGCTTGACCATTTCCATGTAAGCTTGTCCCATTTCTGGCGTTTCGGTCATAAATAAGGTAAATCCTTTTGTTACATGCTGCATGAAATCACCTCCTCATAAATTAAGATGCACCGTTTAGAAGAAAGTCCCGGTTTGGCGCAAAAAAATTTATGAGTGGGAGAATTGAGCGATTACCGTTTCGTACCATGCAGCATCAGGCGTTTGTTCGGGAATGTGCTGATAATAATAGGCTACTTTTTGTCGTACTTGGGCATCAAAGGTGTAGCCTTTAGCTTTATAGTCAAGAATGGTTTCCTGCATAGTTTGCTGCAGTTTATCCCTGGTGCGGAAAAATTCAATCCAGGCGGTGCAGCGGCAGGGATTTTCGGTATTCAGAAAATAGCAGTGGTCTTGAAAAAAACTATCCAAATTCATTCTAGCGCGATATAAAAGTCCTTTTGCAGCTTTAGGAGTGATATCCAGTAAATCGGCTACCTCTTGAATGGATAGGCCAAACATATCAATGAGCGAAAAAGCAAGCCGTTGGTTGATGGTGAGTTTGCGCGACATGGCGAGAAAACAGCCATTGCGCATACAAGCTACATCTTCTGTGGACTGCACTTCGTCTACAATACTGGCTGGAATATTGACCAGCAGTTGACCGTCGCGCTCTAATTCTTCTAGATTATCAGTGTAAACGGTTTGGAGGCGGTTTTCCTTGCGCAGCAGCATTTTGAATTGATTGATACAGATCGTTCGGAGCCATTGCTTTAAAGCGGCAGGCTTCTGTAACTGCTCTAAATGCTTCCAGGCTTGTATAAAGGTTTCTTGGGCTAAGTCATCTGCAAGCTCTTTTTGTCCAAAGAATTGATAAGCCAGATTATAAATATAGGCTCCGTATTGTTCTACGATGTTTTCGATTGTTGTCATTTCATTACCGTTCCTTTTATTAGTTGCATCCGTTCATTATAGCTGCCAGCCAGCCGCATAACAAGCCCAATTTATGCAGCAGAAAATAAGGCGGCATTCTTTTTGTTGCAATTTATGGCAGAAACCTGTATGATGAAACAGAAATCCTTTTTGTTTTTGATAAAGTCGTGTGTATAGATTGGGGAAATTGAAGCCAACAATATAATGATTCTTATGGAGGTGAGGACGATGCTAAATAAAGAAAAAATTCTATCTTATATAGAAAACGATGCGATACGTCCGTTAAGTGAAACGGAATTGGCGGAGCAATTAGGTATTGATACCGTGGAAGGCTTGGTGCAGCTAAAAGGCCTGCTGCAAGAGTTGGAAAACGAAGGCTCGTTGGTGTTAAGCCGTAAAAAACGGTATGGATTGCCTGCACAGTTCAATTTGTTGATTGGTACCATCAGCCGCCATCCCAGAGGCTTTGGTTTTTTAATCATAGAGGATGGCGAGCAGGAAGATGTGTATATTCATGCTTCCGATTTAGGCGGCGCTTTAAATGGCGACAGAGTACTGGTTCGGTTGAAACGGTCGGCAGGCTTTGACAGCCGCACAGGCACTAAATTTCGGGCTGAGGGGGAGGTTATTCGCATTTTGCAGCGCAAGGTGCAGCATGTGGTGGGAACCTTTGAAAACAGCAAACACTTTGGCTTTGTGATTCCGGATGACAAACGGTTCGGCAGTGATATTTTTATTGCCAAGGATAATATGAACGGCGCCCGTAACGGCATGAAGGTGTTGGTGGAGATTATCAACTGGCCGGAGAAAACCCGCAGTGCAGAAGGGGAAATTGTGCAACTGATTGGCTACAAGGACGCGCCGGGTGTGGATATTCTCTCCATTATTCTAGGTCATGATTTGCCGCAAAGCTTTCCGGTGGAAGTATTGGAAAGCGCGGAAGCAATCCCGGAAAAAATTCCGGCTGTGGAAATCAAGAAACGTCGCGATTTGCGGGAAATGCAGATGATTACCATTGATGGTGACGATGCCAAAGATTTAGATGACGCCGTATCGGTGCAGCGTTTGGAAAATGGTAACTATCTGTTGGGGGTGCATATTGCCGATGTGGGTCATTATGTAACGGAGGACAGCATTTTAGATAAAGAAGCGTTGGAACGAGCAACCAGTATTTATCTGGTAGATCGGGTTATTCCCATGTTGCCGCAGAAGCTGTCCAATGGCGTGTGCAGTTTAAATGCCGGCGAAGATAGGCTGGCCTTAACTTGTATGATGGAAGTGGATACAAAAGGCGTAGTGGTAGCCCATGAGATTTTTGAGTCGGTTATTCATGTGGATTTTCGTATGAGCTATAAAAATGTTACGCAAATGTTGGTTGCGCAAGATGAAAACTTATGCGAGCAATATGCGGTACTTTTACCTATGCTGCGGGCCATGGAAGAGCTACAGGGCATTTTGGAGCGTAAGCGGATGCGCCGGGGCGCGATAGAATTTCACGCGCCGGAAAGCAAAGTGGTGGTAGATAAAAAAGGCCGTCCTGTGCGGATTGAATGGCGGGAAAACGGCATTGCCGATAAAATTATTGAAGAATTTATGCTGTGCGCCAATGAAACGGTGGCAGAACATTATTTTTGGATGGAGGTACCGTTCTTATACCGCGTACACGAGGAACCGAAAACAGAAGATGTGATAGAGGTCAATAAATTTTTGCAGGCATTGGGGTACAGCATCAAGGGTGCTGGCAATACCATTCATCCCAAAGCTTATCAGTGTATTGTAGAGGCAGTAGCCGGACGTCCAGAAGAACAGCTTGTCAATACGGTCTTACTGCGCTCCATGCAGCATGCTCGCTATGATACAGAAGCCTTGGGACATTTCGGATTGTCTGCACAGTATTATTCGCATTTTACATCGCCTATTCGCCGCTATCCGGATTTGGCTATCCATCGTGTGATAAAAGAATTACTGCATCATGGAAATCAGTTGGATGAAAAACGGGTGGCTGTTTTGAGCAAAAAAATGGCGCAATATGCAGTACAATCTTCACAGCGGGAAAAAATTGCAGAAGAGACAGAACGGGACAGCGTAGAGCTGAAAAAAGTAGAGTTTATGCAGCCTTATGTGGGAGAAATCTTTACGGCAAAAATCAGTGGCGTAACCAACTTTGGATTGTTTGTGCAGTTGGAAAATTCCGTGGAAGGATTGGTACATATCTCTACGTTGGTGGATGATTTTTATCAATTCCGGCCGGAAAGCTTCTCTTTGTTGGGTGAGCACAGCCGAAAGATTTACCAACTGGGGCAAGATATCCGTGTGCGCCTAACCCGTGTGAATGTGGAGGATAGACAGATAGATTTTGAGGTGGTGAAAGAACGTGAAAGTGATTACAGAAAATAGAAAGGCAAGACATGATTATACCATTGAGGAAAGCTTTGAAGCCGGCATCGAACTGAAGGGTACTGAAGTAAAATCTATGCGGGCAGGCCGCGCTAATTTAAAAGATAGCTTTGCGGTCATTGAAAATGGGGAGTTATATTTGTACGGCATGCATATTAGTCCCTATGAACATGGCAATATTTTCAACGTGGAACCCATGCGGCCCCGCAAGCTGTTGATGCATAAAAAAGAAATCATGCGGTTATTAGGGAAAACCAAAGAGCAAGGCCTGACTTTGGTGCCATTAAAAGCCTACTTTAAAAAAGACAAAATAAAAATTGAACTGGCATTGGCGAAAGGGAAAAAACTTTATGATAAACGAGAAGCTGCCGCTGAGAAAACAGCAAAACGAGAAATAGAAAAAGCCATGAAGGAACGCTCTAGAGGATATTAAAAAGATTTTGTTTATGGGGGAAATCAATTATGAAGGAAATTCGTCAGGTTTATGTGGCACAGAAGAAAAAAGAATTTCGGAATCATTTTATGCTGGTTGGCGTGGCTGTTGCGCTGTTGGGTGCATTGGCAGCAGCAGCCAGTCAGTTAGAACGGTTGCGGAAGACAGAATAGGCTTGTTTCATTTAAACAGAGAATTAATATAAAACATCGGTCACAGCAGGCGCAATGATGTGGCCGGTGTTTTATATTGGAAAGAAGAATGCAAGTAATCAGATGAAAATGAGCTAGAAAAAGATAATCAAAAAAGTTGAAAAAAATATTGACAGAAAAACCGGTTGATGCTAAAATATATCAAGTCGTCAGCAAGACGGTCACCACTGAAAAACAAAAATGAAAATAAATTGAAAAAAAGTGTTGACAAGGGATTGAGGACGTGGTAATATATAAAAGCTGTCGCGAGACAGAGCCGATGAGAAAGAGGTCGG
>CABQBF010000052.1 GCA_902462325.1 uncultured Peptococcaceae bacterium | reverse complement strand
AATATTTTCCCGCATTGTAATATGGAGTGATAATGCTGACCAGCGGTGTTCCTTCAGTATTCAGTTTTCGATTTAATAACACTTTCCCTGGCTCTTTGCTATAGTCAAACTCCATATCCTCTGCTCCTTTTACTGCCTAATAGGTCTCCATATATTTCTGGCACACATCCGTCATATCGCCATACATTACTTGTCTGCCTTTTTCCAGCCACAAGACATGCTTGCACAGCTTTTCCACCTGTTTGATCGAATGGGATACAAATAATACCGTTGCACCTGTTTCTACGATTTCATGAATTCGTTTCTCACATTTTTCCTGAAACTTATAATCTCCCACACCCAATACTTCATCCACGATCAAAACATCAGGCGTATGCGCGGTTGCAATTGAAAAACCCAGCCGTGCAACCATACCGGAAGAATAATTTTTTAACGGTACATCGACAAACTCCCACAATTCTGCAAAGTCTAAAATGCTTTCTGCTTTTTGATTCATTTCGTTCCGGCTATATCCCAATACAGCACCATTCAGATAAATATTCTCACGAGCTGACAGGTCCATATCAAACCCTGCGCCCAGTTCTATCATCGGGGCTACACTTCCGCAGACTTTTACCGTACCTTTTGTCGGCTTCATGACGCCGGCAATAATTTTTAGTAATGTACTTTTCCCACTGCCGTTTAACCCGACAATACCTACAGAATCACCCTTTTCAATCGTCAAATTCACATCTTTTAACGCCCAAAATTCTTCAAACATCAGCTGATGTTTCATTAAACGAACAAAATATTCTTTGATGCTGTCTATCTTTTCCGAGCTTCTGTTAAACATCATAGACACATTTTTTACTTCAATAATCGGCTGTGCCATTTGTTTTTACTCCTTACTTAAATATATAAAATGAATTTGTCCTGTTTTTTATAAAAGAATAACAGACCCAGAACTAGTGTAACCAGGCTAATCCCCAGACAGGTTAAATTTTCTGCAATTCCCGGAACAGTCTGATATAACGTGATATTTCTCATATAATCGATATAGTGATACATTGGATTCAATAACAAAAACCATTCTGATTTGTCCCCTAATAATGACTCCGGATAAAAAATCGGCGTCAGGTACATCCAGGCGGTGGTCAATACACCGTATAAATGTGCAATATCCCGGAAAAACACCATCATTGTAGCCAGAATTAATCCCAAACCAATTGAAAACAGCATGATATATAATGCAACCACTGGAGTTAAGAGCATAGTTGCATGGAATTCTACTCCGGTAGCTACCATGACCAGCAGCATAGCAATATAAGAGAAAAACAGGTTAACACCTGCGGAAAGGACTTTTGAAACCGGAAAAATATATTTCGGTATATATACTTTTTTTAATAGACTGGCTCCACCTAAAATAGATTGTAATGCGTCATTCGTCGCTGTTACCATAAAGCTGAAAATAATGTTTCCGCAGAAAAAATAAATCGGAAAGTTTTCTATTTCAAAACGGAACAACTGAGAAAACACAATGGTCATTACGATCATCATCAGAATTGGATTCAGGACTGTCCATAAAACACCGAGTACACTGCGGCGATATCGTACTTTAATGTCTCTTGATACTAATTCATGCAATAGATTTTTATAGCGCATAAAGCCTTTTATATATCTTCTAAGCTGCCCCATAATTATTTTGTCACCTTCCACTTTCATAGTACTGTTCCAGCTTTTCGACCAGTGCTGCCATGTTCATCTTCTGGTTGTCCTGCTCTGATAAAATTCTTTGCCTGTTTTTCGTGTTATTCACTATCTGTAGCCTGTTCAGCCATTCATTTCTGTTGTTTAAAGAATAAAACCATACATTGGCCGTTACTGCGGTTTCTGTTGTGATCGTATCGGCTAACACGCAGGGCAATCCATTGGCCTGCGCCTCTAATGCCACCATTGGCAGTCCCTCAAACAGTGAGGATAATACAAACACATCCATAGCGCTTAAATAATCTGCTATATTCGTTTGTTGTCCTGCAAAGATTACGTTCTGTTCTAATTTTTTTTCCAAAACCAGACCTTTGATTTCCTGTTCCAAAACGCCTGACCCTACCAGAAGTAACCTGCTGTCTGGAACTGTGTGATAAAACTGTTCAAATAGTTCTATTAAAAACCGATGATTTTTTTGTGGCTCAAATCTTCCAACATGCCCAATTACAAAAATCTCATCTGCCATGTTCAGTCTACAACGGATTTCAAGTCGTTTCGTCTCGTCATAAGCATATTGCCTGGCATCCACCATGTTACGCATAATATATACATTTCGGCTGGAACCATACAAAAAATCAGCAGCAACTTTAGAACAAGCTACTTTTTGAATCGGTAAAAATTTTAATGGCAGACACAGAATCCTGTTGCGCAGCGCCGACAATTTTTTATCCGAATACTGAGTTAAATGCGCATGTACTGCAATATTTCTGATGCCACACATTTTAGCTAAAGGATACAGAAATACAGTCAGATAATTTTCGTGGTTGTGCAACCACTGATACGCTGCACCATGCTGCTGAAAAAAACAAACTAAAGCACGCCATGCTTTTAACGAGATTCCAGGTTTGGGAATATAATAGGTTCTTCCTCCCATGGCATGAATCTCATCGGCATAGGAATCTTCACTTTCTATAAAATATAAAAAATCAAACTGAACATGTTGCCGATTCATATTTGTGTAATAATTCATAATGACCCGCATGACTCCACTATTCCGGTTCAGAGTAGAAACGAATTGTAATACACGCATGTCCAGCTATCTCCTTACTTCATACGATACTTCTTCACACCATTTACTGCATACTGAACAAAATACCACCCGGAACGCATTACGTCGTAGCCCAGATATTGTCGATAAACCTGCCAACGGCCGCGGGCTGCGTTCAGCTTGTTGGCGGAACGGCTTGTTTGAGCCAGGCGGTAATTGGTCAGGCACTGGTTCAATACATAACCTTTGGCGCCCGCTTGCAGCAGTTCCAGCCAATATACATAATCCTCATGATCATAGCTGCCGTTCATGGCGTGCTGCTTGGCTAGCTGACTGCGCAGCATTACCGAGGAACAGCAGATGTAATTTTCTTTCAGCAGGTCTTTTAGCCTAATTTCCTGCTGAGGCAGCATCCGTTTTTTGATATGTTGTCCTTCGTCGTTGACCATGCTGTAGGCGGTGCAGCAAAAATCGCAGCCTGTCTGCTCCATAAATTGCAGTTGCCGTTCCAGCTTGGTACTCTGCCAAGTATCGTCGCTGTCCAAAAAAGCGATATACTTGCCTTGCGCCAGCCTGATACCCTGATTGCGCACAGCGGCCACCCCTTGGTTCTCCCCATTGCAGATAATTTGTATGCGGCAATCTTTTTCTGCCCAGCGTTCCAATAGCTGCACGCTGCCATCGGTGGAACAATCGTCGATGGCCAGCAGTTCAAAATCGGTCATGGTCTGCTGCAGCACCGAATTGACGGTGCGGTTCAAATAGCGCACGCTGTTATATACCGGCAAAATGACGGAACATATTTTATTTTTGATTTGCTGATTTGGTTTATCCATAAAGATTCCGCCGTTTTTGCACAGTTTGTATATAATCCATCTTTCTTTTATTCAAAATAATAACTTTATAGATTTATATACTTCTTTTAGTTTATCATAAGTTTTCTATAATTCCAATATATTTTTGTATTTACAGAATTAATTTAAATATTGGAAATTCATCTTTTTGGATTTTTGCATGGAGAGAATAAGTTTTTCATTACGGATAAATGGTCTAATATTTGTTACTAACTTTAGGGGGCTTGTCACTAAAGGGAGAAAATTTGTGGATAGAAATTTTAGCAATGTGAATAAGCCAGTTGCCGTTCCTTACTTTTTTCTGCACGAATCTTACGCTATGTATTCGTTTCTGTGTAGGCTTACAGATATGCCAGATTGAATATTCGTTAGAAAAAATTGATACAAAAAAAGACTCCCCTTTCGGAGAGTCTAAAAAGTCAGAATACTTTTTTAATTTTTCTTAGGAATTTGGTTGCCTTCTTCATCGTAGTCCCAATCTAAAGGCAGACCAACGGCTTTCATCTTCTGATGGAATTCGTGTTCATATTCCTGATAGCTATGAACTTCAACATCTGGGTTCCATGGGTTGATATGGCGAACCATACGGTTGTTGTTAGCCATGTTACGGGTTGGGCTCATGAAAATCCCACCGGCATGCATCAGTTTACTTGCTGGGAAGTAAATCAACAGCGTGCATACCAAGGTCAAATGGAACCAGAACATAATGCTGATGTTATCGGCTACAACAGGATGGAAGGTTACCAATCCCATAGCCAGTTCTTTGATGGCGGTAATATCGGCATGGGTTAAATACCGCATGGTTAAACCGGTAATGGCGATACCCATAATCAAGAACAGTGGGAAAAAGTCGTTTACTAAGCTGATGTAACGAACTTTATCCAGATAAATACGACGAATGAACAAGCCGGTAATCCCTAACAGCAGGATGAACCCGGTTAAGTAAATCTGCTGCAAGTCTACCCAGAAAGCACCGTCAATTTTTTCCCAAAGCTGTACGGCGCCAGGAACTGGGTCGGTAAAAAATCTTAAATGACGGAACACGGTCAGGAAGAAGCCCCAGTGGAAGCACAGAGCAAACAGCCATAACCATTTTTCCCACTGGTATACGATGTCGCCTTTATCAGTAACTTCTGCTTTGGAGTTACGGAACAAAGAGCGGAACACCAGCACTTCCAGTGCCATACGAACGAACACGCCACCTTTGGAGGATGGGTTTTCGATTTTATTCTGCTTAATGAAATCCAAGGATTTCTGCTGACCGGCTGTGGTTGGAATTCTAAATGGAACCGGTGATTGGGCCCATTTATAAATTCTGTAAATAAAGCCGACGATAAAGATTGCGATTGCTATATACGGTAAAATTCCACCGAAGAAAAAGTCTAATGGCAAGATTTCTACGCCGATATAGACAACCACCAGGATTGCTAGCACAAAGGCCAATGCGATACCTGCATTTTTCATCTCCTTATCCCTCATTTCTTATTATAATTTAGGAAAAACAACAATCATTTCAACAATTTTGTTTTTTATTCTGCTTTTGTTTCTTCTTCTGCAGCGTCTTCTGTTGCTTTTGGCGCTTTTGGTTCTGCCACAATGCCGTTGGCAGCATTGTATTCTGCTACATATCTAGCAGCCAAACCAGCTCTGTCTTCCTGTGGGAAAGCTTCCAAATCCATATCTTTCTTCACGACAACAACCAGTTTGAACAGGATGCTGGCAATTAAAAATCCGATTGCAAAAACCCCTACGATTACCAGAAATTCTGGCAAGGTAACGTGGTAAGAAGCAATTTCGCCAAAAGGAGTTTCAGACAGACCGCCGATTACGAAGGTCAAACCTTTTTCAATATACATGGATAGGAATGCAGTTACGCAGCCAAAGCCCAGCAGTTTGTAATTGGTTCTTGTCTGCCGTGGAATCATAATCAGCAGTGTTACAACTGCCAGTACCACAAACAGCATCATCAATGGTACAAACTGGTTATGGCCATGCAGACCAGCGTACAGATACTGCAAAGCAGCTTTATGGCTTGGCACATTGCTATAGAATGCGGTAAAGAATTCGCAGACTACCATGAAGATGGTTGCTGTATAAGCATAAGCAATGGTAGTAGCCAATCTGTCGATGGCTTTTTTCCCTGCGTCAAAGCCTGTCAGCTTGTTCAGGATGAAACAAATCAGAATAATCAGAGATGGACCGGTGGCAAAGGCACCAGCCAGGAATTTTGCCGGCAGCATAGCAGTCAAGAAATAGTGACGGCTTGGCAGACCTGCATACAACCATGCTGTAACGATATGAATACTGAAGGCGAACGGAATGGAAAATACGGCCAGCGCTTTGACAATCTTGCCATATTTTACACCTTTGTTTTCAGCCTGCAGTACATTATAACCAACAATCAGGTTCAAAATCAGATAGATCGGCAGTACTGTAGCATCCCAGCACAGCATGGAGTGTGGTGTATAGTACAGATACACATTAAACAGTTTCATCGGAGAACCGATATCCACTACTACGAACAGCAGCGCCATAATAATAGCGGGAATTGCCAGGAATTCACCAACTACTGTGATACGGCCATATTCATGCACATCATGCAGATAATAGGGCAATACAATCATAACACCGCCGGCTGCTACCCCTACGAAGAAGGTCAGATGACCGATATACATCCCCCAGGAAATATCACGGCTCATACCGGTTACAGCGAACCCTTTTGTCATCTGGTAGATATATGCTGCAAAACCTACAGCAATGAGGGCCAGCAGGAATACAATCCACGCCCAATAAGACTTACTGGTTCTTTTTACTAACGCTTTTTCAATCATTATCTACCCCTCCTTACACGATGTAGTATACCTTTGGCTTGGTGCCAAGGTTGGTTCTACGCTGTAATGTGAAATTTTCTGCAATTTTCTTGCTGACCGCAGAGTTTGGATCGCTGATATCACCAAAGGTGATGGCTCCGCCTGCTTCTTCTACACACAGCGGCAGCAGCCCCTGCGCCAGACGTTCAGAACAGAAATTGCATTTTTCCACAACACCCTTCATCCGTGTTGGGTAGGTTGGATTGATTTCATCCAGATAATCCCGTGGGTTCTTGAAGTTGAAGCTACGAGCGCCGTACGGACATGCGGCCATGCAGTTCCGGCAGCCGATGCAGCGGTGCATATCCATGCCCACAACGCCCTGTGCGTTTTTGAAAGTCGCTTTGGTTGGGCATACACGCACGCAAACCGGTTCTTCACAGTGGTTGCAGATAGTCATAAAGGTTTTATCTTTATATTTTTCGCCCATTTTTTCGTGAACTTCGTCCAGGAATAAATGTTCAAAGGTTTCCGGCCAAATCCATTTTACTTCATCTTTTTTCGTATCAATGTTGGGAACATTGTGATATTTGTGACAGACTTCAATGCATTTGTTCAAGGTTGCCTCGTCCATCTGGTTCATATCAATAACCATGCCCCAGGTTACGTTGCTTCTTTTGCCGGCAGCCTCTTTATAGGTGCCGTTTACGGCAGCGGCTACAGCAGGATTGGCAGCAGCGGCAGCTACGCCCAGACCAGCCACAGCAGCGGTACCCAGCTTTAAGAATTTTCTTCTGTTCATTTCCATCTTAGTTGGCACCTCCTACTACAGTTGGTTCTACGTGGCATTCCCAACAGGTTGGATTCACGTTGGAATAGGTATGACATTTCAAGCAGAAATCTTCATAGTTGGAATGGCATTCAAAGCAGGTATTCTGCAGGCTGGCCAGATATTCTGTGCCATCTTCGGAAACATAAACGCGATTGCCGTCCCGAACAACCTGAACTTTCCAATCGTTCAGCAAATCCATGTGATGGGCACGCATCCATTCTACATCTTCTACACATTTGTAATCATCGCCGGAAAGCTGATTGATGACTGGTGTATCAAAGCTTACTTCCGGTGCAGCGCCACTAGCAGGAGACAGGATAGCAGACCAGAATGGGACAGTGACTAATACTGCAAAGATTACAATCCCAATGATGATATTTGTCTTTTTCATCTTATGCTTCCTCCTCGTCATCTAAATTCTGTAAAGGTTCAAAACGCAGATTTTCTTCACGCTTCTTTTCGCCTTTCATAACCAGAGCGTTCCCTACTAATTCATGCACACCGCAAACATCTACGCCAGGATTCCAGTAATTCATCAATGGCGGCAGAGCTGCACGGTCGATAGCGCAGATACAAGCCAGCATATTGACGCCATGGCGTTCTTTTACGAATTTTACCGCATTGGCTCTTGGGAAACCGCCGCGCATACGCATTTCCATGTTTTCGTCGTTGCCTAAGCCAGCGCCGGAACCACAGCAGAAGGTTTTTTCGCGAATGGTGTCTTCCGGCATTTCGTACCATTCTACAACATGGTCCAGAATATAGCGCGGTTCATCCAGTAAGCCCATTGCGCGAGCCGGGTTGCAGGAATCGTGATAAGTAGCAATAATGCCTTTGTTTCTGGACGGATCCAGTTTTACTTTGTTGTGACGCATCAAGTCGGCAGTAAATTCGGTAATGTGAATCATCTTGGTAGATTTGGCATTTTCAAATACTGTGCCAGTTACCGGACTCTTTGGTACTTCCAAGTTGGCTGGAGCAGGACCGTTCATGGTATCCATGTACTGATTCAATACACGCCACATATGACCGCATTCGCCGCCGATGATGAATTTAACGCCCAAACGTTGTGCTTCTGCATAGATTTTGGCGTTCAAACGCTTCATCATTTCGTTGGAAGTAAACAGACCGAAGTTCCCACCTTCTGAGTTATAGGTACTCAGGGTGTAGTCCAAGCCCATTTCGTGCATCAGCATTAATTGGCCCATCAGGCTATAGGTACCTGGCGTAGCAAATACGTCGCCAGATGGCGGAACATATAAAATTTCTGCGCCCTTGCGGTTGTAGGACAAATCTAAACGAACGCCTGTGATATCTTCGATATCGTCAACGGCCATATCGAAAGAGTCCACAATCCCATGAGGCTGAATGCCTAAGTGGTTCCCTGTTCTGTAGCAGGCAGATACAGGACCCATAACCCAGTTGATGTTCAAACCAACCAAATTCAGCAATTCACGGGCCAGCATTGTAATTTCCGCTGTATCGATACCGTATGGACAGTACAACGAACACCGCCGGCATTCGGTACACTGGAAGAAGTAGTAAAACCATTCTTTCAGCACAGGCAAGGTTAATTCTCTTGCCCCTACCATTTTTGCCATCAGTTTACCCGCTAATGTGTATTCTTTCCGGTAAACAGAGCGCAGCAATTCAGCACGCAGAACAGGCATATTTTTTGGGTCGCCGGAACCCAAGAAGAAGTGACATTTGTCGGCGCAAGCACCGCATCTTACGCAGATGTCCATAAACACCTTCAGTGAACGAAATCTGTGCAGACGGTCTCTCAGGCCATCTAAAATAATTTCCTGCCAGTTTTCAGGCAGCTTCCAGTCTTCATCGGTTGGAGACCAGATACGTGGATTTGGGAACCCGATAATCTCTAAGCTTTCTGGTTTACCAGGGTAGCTGTAGGTACCCGGTTTAAAGTCTACCGGTGTATCCATCCAACTGGTTTCAGGCGGCTTAAAGTCAATCTTGGTGAGCTCCTGTGGTTTTGGAAGTTTTGCCATGTTAACACCCCTTTATTGTATTTCCTATTCTTCCTCTATATAGTTACTGCACCGCATAAAAGTGCTAGTATCCACCGATTCGTTAAGCAGATTGGCCCGCTGCAGAATATCATTGGTTTCTTTAATTTGGGCAATCCGCAGATTGTAAAGCAGTTCCTTGCTTTCACTGTACAAATCAAAGGCAATCAGCATCAGTGTGTCAAGGTCGGTAAACAAATCCTCCAGTTCTGCTTTTGTAACCTTTCCTGCGCTGATTTCATCAGCAAGGATGGTTTGAAGTAAACTTTTCAAGCTAGGCAAAAACGCCAGTGCTTTTGAGGGCTTCATATCCTGCACAGCACGGATTTTCAAAATCATTTCCAAATGCTGATACAGCTTATCGGCATCCCGTTGGCCGGATAATTCCTCTAACAGGTGGCCCAAGCTGCGATAAATATTACTGCCCACAGGGTTGGTAAATTCATTTTTTACCTTCACAAAATATTTGTGCGACTCTGCCGGATAGGCGGCAATGGCCTGTTCAAACCATTGTTTTAAGATTTCATCATGCTTTTCCTGCATGACTTGGTTTAAACGGTTGCTCATCCTCTCACCTCCCATCAAGGATAATCCCTACAGTTCTATTGCATTGTTCTATCGGCAGTCACTCAGGTTAGATAGCTATGCATACCAGGCAGCAGATAGCTTACGCCGAAGAACGTGAAAATAACTGCTGCAAAACCCAGCACAGACAGCCATGCCGCCCGTCTGCCTTTAAAACCTTTCAAGAAACGGGTATGCAAATAAGCCGCATACACCAGCCAGGTGATTAACGCCCACGTTTCCTTGGGGTCCCAGCTCCAAAAGGCGCCCCAGGCATATTCGGCCCATACAGCGCCGGTAACCAGCATAATGGTCAAAAAGGGCAACCCGATAAAAATTAATTTATAAGAAATCTCATCCAATACTTTTAACGCAGGCAATTCCTGACTAAACCGGCTCTGAAAATCCACTTCTTTTTTATCTTTCAACAAATATGCCACCGACACTGCAAAGGATAAGGCAAAGGAGCCATACGCCACCACCGCCGCAGATACATGTACGGCCAGCCAATAGCTGCGCAGCGCAGGCATCACCGGCTGAATAGTTAAATCAACACTGACCAGCCAAATAGAAATCACAACCACGACCGGCATAATAAAAATGCCGATTGCACTGAGATGAAAGCGCTTCTCTACAATCACATAAGCAACTACAACTGCAAAAACGAAGCTCAAACCAAATTCAAAGCCGTTATTTAACGGCAAACCGCCGATTAAAGCAGTACGGATTACCAGCCCCAGCGTGTTCAGCGCTAAACCGATATAAACAATTTTGGTGGCCAGCGTCCGCATTTTTTGATTGCGCGACCAGAAGCTAAACCCATAAACCACCAGCGCCCCCACATAAGCAGCCAGCATAAACCATAATAACGGCAACTGTAATTTTTCCATTGTTTATTGAACCTCCTGTTGCTGTGTCCATTGCTCTGACAGCGCTTCTTGCAATTCTTCTATCACCATGGCGCTTTTACTATAGCACCAAATTTTGCTTTCCGCCTGATTTGTTCCGGTAAGGATGCGCAGCTCCCGATACCGGCCGCTGAAAAACAGGAAAGACGCTAAAGTCGCCAGCAAAAAACCGGCAAAAACCACATAAGTACCTTGGCGAATTTTTAATTCCAGCACTGTATAAACCGTTGTGTCCAAATAGGTAATGGTAGCGCCCCTATCGTTGAGCGCCAACACATCGCCCGGCTCTACAAACTGGCCACGGGGTGGATTTTCATGGTCGCTGATTTGCACATAAGGCTTGCCATTTACAGTAGCGGCCGCCACAGTCTGTCCGGCAATCTGACTAGGCTGATTATCCGGCAGGCCATAGGTGGTATTGTCCTCCTCATTTTCCAATCCGTCAACCTCCAACAGATAACGATAATCATAGGAATTTTGATAAATCATCAAGTTACCATACCGGTAAGGCGTATTGACTTTGGTCTCCACATTTTGAGCCACTAGCTGACCATCTACATACAGATTAAACCGGGTAATCCAGTTATCCACTTCTTGTTTTTCATCATAGGCTGTTTGGAAATCTAAAATTTCAACGGTACTATTATTTCCATAAGCTTTCTGCAGTTCTTCAGGAAAAGGCCGTATCTGTCCCACCTGTCCCATCAGATAGCCTTGGGTGTTAAAGGTGGAAATCAATGCGCCAATCAGAATAATCAGCAATGAGATGTGCAGCAAATGGGGCGCTGCCAAGCCAGCCCGGCCCTTATGCGCCAAAATTTTTGTCTGTACACCTTGCTCCTGGCGGCTGATTTTATAATGATTTTCCTCTAGCCACGCCAGCACTGCGGCTTCATCAGCGGCATAAACCTGATAGTTCCCTGTTTCCGGCACATCGGCAGCAGTACGATGCATCTGCTTCCAAAGGCCCGGTAAAAGCTTGATTGTACACAGACTTAAATTCAGGAAGAAAGCTATTACAAGAATACGGAACGACCACGAATTAAATGCATCCGCCTCTGGATAAATTGTAGCCAAAACAGACATGACTGCAATGGCTGCAATTAGGATGACCGCCAACTTCAAAGATGATAAAAATTTAAGCATAGACACCTCCTCCAGCATATCTGTATAAAATCTTAACTTCAATATTATATCTGAAAAAATCGCAAAACACTACACATTTTGTGCAAAAAACAACATTTTCAAATAAAAAATTACATTGTAAAATTTATTTTATGTCATAGATTTCTTTTATCAGAGCGCCATACGGCTCCTTATCTTTTCCAACGCGCTCTTTTCCAAGCGGGAAATCTGCATCTGCGAAACGCCCAGTAATTTGGCGATTTTGCTCTGCGTTAAATCCTCAAAATAACGATAGTAAATGACCTGCTTCTGCTGCTCGCTCAAAACCTCCATAGCGGCCCGCAAATCCTTTTTCAGCTCTACCTGGTCCAGATTGCTGTCCGTTACACCCAGATACAGCTCCGGCATATTGTTTTCGTTTTCATTGAGCTGCTCCGACAGCGATGTGGTCTGGCTGGCCTGCTTGGCCTCCAGCACCTCTTTCAGGGCATTTTTGTCCATCTGCAATAAATCGGCCAGTTGTTCCGTTGTCGGTGTATTCCCATATTTTTGATAATATTCGCCTTCTGCTCTGGTAATGCGGGTACTCAGTTCTCGATATTTGCGAGGAATTACCACACGCCAGGTATTATCCCGATAATAATTCATAATCTTGCCGGATACTGTGCGATAAGCAAAGGTTTTAAACCGAATTTCTTTTTCCGGATCAAACCGCTCCAGCGCGCCAACCACAGCAATGCGAGCTACCTGCTGCAAATCCTCCCGTTCCCAGGGCAAATAGCATTGAGATTGACACCAATATTTAATCAACGGTTCCATAGCCTTTAATAATTCTTCCATGCCTTCAGGAGTCGGATTTTTTTTATAGTCAAGTGCCATTTGTTCTACGTCTTTTTTCATGCTTGTCTTCCTCCTCCTTGCCCTTACCAGTTGATGCGCCCAGTAATGCAGTTACCGGCTTCGTTAAAGTGAACCTCGTCTAAAATGGACTGCAGCAATAAAATACCCCGGCCATGCTCCTCAAGCGGCAGCGTATCCCAACTGCGGCAACGCAGATACTCTGGTACACCGGGACCGTTATCCGCTACCGTAAAAACAAAGCCCTGTTTACTGCAGCGCCAGCTGAGTTGCACCTCGGCAGGCTGTCCATCCGCAGGACAACCATACAGCAGCGCATTCTGCACCGCTTCCATCAAACACAGCCGGATATCCATTTGTTTTTCTTCACTAATCTGCCACCAGCCCAATTGCTCCAATAAATACTCGGTCACATCGGCTAATTGTTCCATAGCAGATATCTGCATGTGTACTTGCATCTGTCCGCGCTCCACGTTATTCTACCCCAGCTTCCCGCAATCTGTTTTTAATAATTTCTGCCAGCAACGGGTCTACGCCCAAATGCCGGGTAAGTTCAATCTGAATATGGCTGTAACGCTGCCGCATCGCTTCCAAAATGCGGGGAATGCCATTGGAAAGATGGTTGCCTCTTGTAAGAAACATGGGGACAATCACAATACGCTCTACACCCTGCTCCGCCAACCGTCCAATTTCCTGCTCCAGCGTGGGCTCTGCCACTTCTACAAAAGAGCCGCTAATCTGCAAATCGGGCAACTGCTCCGCCAGCATTTTCCACATATTGCGCACTTCTACATTGGCTTGCTCCCGAATACTGCCATGGCCCAATAAAATAACCGCCTGTTTCATTGTTTTCCTCCATTTGCGCCGCCTTTATACATCGATATAATCCTTTTCTTCTGGAATAACATAGCCCAGTACAATATAGGCGGCAATGGCAGCTAACGTACTGACCGGCGGAAACAAACATACCAGCACCCAAATCATCCGCACAAATATGACATCAATACCAAAAAAGTTGGCTAAGCCTGCGCACACGCCTAACAGTTTTTTGCCTTTTTGCGGCCGTCTCAGCTTCTGGATTTTCTTTTTCATGATGGTTCACTCACTTTCTCGTTGATTTCAGTTTATTGGCAGTTCTGAAAAAATATTAGTGGTTCTCTTGTGAAATTGCCATCTATCCTGTAAAATAAACGGTAATATTATTTCTATCATGTTAGGAGTCTTGGCAATGAGAATTTTTTTATTACTGCTGGCCGTTCTGCTCAGTCTGGGTATTTTCATTTTAGCCATTTTATTTTTCGCGAACAAAATTAGTAAAATCCGTTATACCGTTCTTTCCTCCGGTATCTCCATTTTGGCCATCTTTTCCCTGTTCCATTTTCTTTATCTTTATTTGTCCAAGCGCCGCCAAAATTAATCGGCGTCGCCCGCAAACCTTGGCTGTCGCATTTCAATCAGGCCCAAAGAAAACAACTGCAAACTGGAATACAGGTTGGTCCAAAAGAGCTTGCTGCGCTGCCAATGGCTGCGCAAAAACAAACGCTGGTCCTCGTTGGCGCCGCCACTGGCACAAGCCTGTTCAATCTGGTCCAGCTCTGCACTGTCAGCTAACACCTGATTTAAAAACTGATACGTTTCTTTCATTTCTTCCAAGCCCAACACCTGCTGCCATTCCAGCTCAATCAGCTTATAATTGAGCCAGTAAGCAGTAAAGCCTTTGCTGATACCCAGACTATGCCGTTCCTGAAATACCATGGTTTGGCGGTTCCAACCATCAATCAGCTTCAAATTATCCATGCTCCACTGCCGCGCCTGTGTCAACTCCTGGGCGGAAATATCGTTATTACGAATACCTTGGTTAAACAAATCTACGATTTGCATGGTGTCAATGGCTTGCGGTGTGTTTGCGCAAAATCGCTCCATTTCTTCTGCCGCCAATCCGGTTGCCACTGCAGTGGTCAGCCAGAAAAAACCCTCCGATTGGAATAAAGATTCTACTGCATTTATATTTATGGTATCAAAAGACAGCATACCGCCGCCTGTCGCCTTACTCATAATGACTCCACCTTTATTTATAAGCTATGTCTTATTATACCCTTTTCTGCGCCTGTGGGCAATGGAAATAACTTGCCCAAAATCGTTTGATTGCTGATAAAAATATTTATACAAAATTCATTTTTTCTTTACGGAAATCTGCTATAATAAATCTGATTTTTAATAACGATGAAGAATGTGCCATTGCCGGCTGAAAAAGCCCTGAATGCTATGGCGGAAGAAAGAAGGAACTCTTTTATGAAAGGATTTATTTTTGACTTGGACGGTACTCTGCTGGATTCTATGCCCTCCTGGCAGAAACAAATTGACGATATGCTGATTGCCAGAGGTATCACGCCGCCGGAGGATTTACTGGACCGCACCAAAACACTGGGACTGGAAAACGCTACCGGTATGATTTTGCAAGAATTTCACCTGCCTGATGACCCTGCGGTTGTCTATCAGCAATTTCAAAATAACATGGAACAGCTTTATTGCACCACCATCCCTTTAAAACCTGGCGTACGCGCTTTATTAGAGTATCTGCAAAGGGCCGGCGCCTCTATGGCGGTTGCCACCGCCACCGCCCGTCCTCTGGTAGAGAAAGTATTGCAGCATCATCAACTGCAGGATTATTTTCAAAGCATCACCACGGTGGCAGAAGTGGGAATTGGCAAACATGACCCGCGTATTTATTTGGTTGCAGCCGATAAATTGGGCCTGCCTCCGCAGGACTGCATTGTTTTTGAGGATTCTCTAAAAGGTATCCATAGCGCCAATCAGGCCGGATTTCAAACTGTAGCCATTTATGAGGCAACCAATCCAACCGAACAACAATCCTTGCAGCAGGAGGCCACCCGCTATATTCACGACTTCCGCAATTTTGCCGTTCTGCATGACGATATTTACGAATAAAAGCGGGCCTGGTCGCTAACCGACTTCAGACTGCGCGATGCCGCGCATATAAAAAAGGAGCTGTACCCCATCTATCGGGTACAACTCCTTTTTATCATGCTGCCAACTTGTCACTGACGCTCACGTTTTGCTTTTCGCATCAAATCGTTATCTGCTTAACAAATGCTTTCCTCCAACAGTTGCTTTTTATCCTTCTGCCGCAAGTCAGGCAATAAACCCAGCGCATAATCACACAGGAACAAATCCCGAAAGCAGACCGACAACCAGCTTTTATCAATGCTGTAGGTTTCTCTGCCTTCCTCCGTTTCATACCGCAGGCTGCACAGCGTAGGATAATGCTTGCAAAATCGCCGCAGCGCCAGCTTGATCGCTGTGTTATAGGTGGCAATATAGGCAACATGGTCGCCTTCGGTAAAGGTTATCAGCGTTTCTTTTTCATGGTCTGTTAAATACAAGCAGCCTTCTCTCCTTTATCGTCGATTTTCGCTTTTCGTCCGGCTTGTGCGCTGTATGATGCAGTCCATTTCATGGCTGCTCCTCCAGCCTATGATACTGCTCTAACCGGCCTGTTTCTTCCTCATAGCCGTATTCGTCAAAGCTGTAG
>CABQBF010000051.1 GCA_902462325.1 uncultured Peptococcaceae bacterium | reverse complement strand
TTTCTTTGTATTTTTATTGATGCTTATTCGTTTCTATTTCATACCTTCTTTACAGAACCGTTGTCCTAATCACACTTAAATTTCTAAACCAATCTCAAAACCTTCACGAATATTACGATATCCATCTTTTGTCTTTTTAGCATCGCCAGCTAGCACAATTCTATCGGCAAAGACTTGCAACTCGTCCTGTAATGCCGTATTACTTCTCACGCCAGCCGCAATCACTACCGTATCAATATTCGGAATGACAAGCGTTTCTCCATTTTTCTCTGCCAATACGGCATGTTGAGAGATAGCTGTTACCTTTGTAGAAGTGTGTAGCGTCACACCTTTATCGGCCAACCGTTCCAGCAATAATTTTCTTGGACGAGCCGATGCATCTCCAGCAATTTCCGGTAACATTTCTACCACTGCTACCTTGCTACCATGCAATGCCACATGATCTGCTGTTTCAGCACCGACTGAACCACCGCCAATAATTACTACATGTTTGCCAACATCCTTTTTACCTAGCAACACATCATTTGCCAATACAACATGATCACTATGAATTCCTTCAATAGGTGGAATCATAGCTTTGCTACCAGTAGCAATGATAATGTTATCAGGCTGTTCTACTTGTACAATTTCTTTTGTTAAAGCTGTTTGTAATCGTACCTCTACGCCCAGCTTCTGTAGCTGGCGTTTTTGCCAGATTACTAATGTAGCAAAATCCGTCTTTCCAGGCGGAACACAGGCGGCCAGCCATTGTCCACCCAATTTATCACTCTGCTCAAACAACACTACGCGGTGCCCTTTCATAGCGGCTGCAATAGCTGCTTCACAACCTGTAATACCGCCGCCAGCTACATAAACTGTTTTAGGCTGTGTTGTCTTTTGCAAATTGTATTCACTTTCATGACCAGTTATGGGATTCACTAAGCAACCTTTTGTACAACCTTGTAAACATCCAATGCAATAATTGATATCCATATACTGTTCTGCTGCAACTTTATTTGGAAACTCGGGATCTGCCAAAGATGCTCTCGCCATTGTTACCAAATCAGCTTTTCCAGAGGTTAATATTTCTTCCGCTAAGAATGGATCATTGATACGCCCCACTCCAATAACCGGAATCGTTACCACCTTTTTTATTTCTGCTGCATGATCGATATAGCAAGCTTTTGGCATACTGGAAGCAGGCGAAACAATATAATTAAAGTCTCCGCCCTGTGAAACATGTAATAAATCTGCGCCGGCGTCCTCTAATCGCATTGCGATTGCTTTTGCTTCTTCAATGGTAATCCCTCCGTCTACGCCGTCTATGACCGACATTCGATATAAGACAGGAAAATCCTCGCCTACTGCCTGCCGCACTGCTTTGACCACATCCACCGCAAATTTGCTGCGTCCAACAATACTGCCTCCATATTCATCGCAACGTTTATTGGAAAAAGGGGATACAAAACTATGAATTAAATACCCATGGGCACCATGAATTTCTACCGCATCAAAGCCTGCCGCTTTGACACGACGCGCGCATTCTGCAAATTGCACAACAATTTCTTCAATTTCCCGTTTTGTCAGTTCACGCGGAATTTCCGAAGGCGCCCCAGCAAATTTTAGAGCAGATGGAGCCACAGGCTGCACGCCATTATCACTTCTGACAATTCTTCTGCCGGCATGATAAATCTGGCAGGCTATTTTTCCTCCGGCAGCATGTATCCGGTCGGTTAATTGTTTATGACTCGCTATCTGGTCATCGGTAAAAAGCCCAGGTAAATCCCGCGAGCCTCCAACCCCAGGCGCAATCACATAATCTTCAGGAATAATCAATCCCCAGCCGCCTTTGGCTTTGGCCTCGTGATAGGCGATAAACTGCTCTGTGGCATATCCGTCTGCTTTACAAAAACCCGTAACCATGGCTGATACCACCATGCGATTCTTTAAAGTCATCGTATTGACTGTAATTGGTTCCAATAGTTTTTTCATGTTGTCCATCCTTTCTGTCAAACACAGGAGCCTTGACTGCTTCCATTGGAGGGCCAAAGCTCCTTTTATGAATCATACTAGGCTATCCCAAGAAACCGCTTGGCGTTGCCGCACATAATCTTATCTAACACTTCCGGTCTTATTTTTTCTTCATAGATTCTGACGCCTATGCGAAAATCAACCAAAGGATACGCTGAGCCAAAGGTAATACTATTGGTTAAGAGTCTGTTGGCTGCTTCTATATAGTCTTGGCAGCCTGGCGCGTGAAATGAGTATAAATCTGGCGATAAAAACAGATTTTTATTGCGATAGGCGACATGCAAAGTTTGTAACACATAAGGAAAGCCGGCATGGTTTAAATTCAAATGCAGGTTCGGGAAATCTTTTACTACTTTTAATAAACCTTCTGGCTTCTGCCAGATAAAATCGGTTCCAATAAATCCACCGTACCCATAAGAAATAGGAATTCCATATTCTTCACATTTTTGATAGATGGGATATAATCTCTCATCATCAATGGTCATTTTTTCTTTAGCAGTATCATGGGCCGGCTCCATATAAATGCCTGTACATGGGCCATCTAGTACATAATCCTGTATTTCCTGCAAAGCTGTCTCTATATCGGTCGGAATTAAGGTGGCAAAGCCAATGAATTTTCCAGGATATGCTTCTAACAATTTGGGAATATCCTCATTACCAATGCCCCAGCCCCTTCTGGGAGCTGCAATACCCATGCCAATACCCGCCTCTTCCATTTCTGCCAAACACAAGTTCATAGAAGCCTCATAAAAAGATGGAGATAGCTTCATACCAAATTGCTCTGCAAAATTTTCTCGTACTGCCCATTTTTCTTTGGCATAAAACCCTTCTATAAAACTGCCATAAGGCGGTCTTAACCGTGTATCAATATACATAACCATTCCTCCTTCAGAGTTTCATAAAATTTCGTTTTTCTTATCGTAAACCTGTCCTATCGTTTTTCTAAAATAGCCCTAAAAAGTGCCACCAAGGAATTTGCACAATCCCAAACAACAAGAATGTAAAAATTGATTTTCCGCCAAAAAACGCTACAAACTGTTTCATATTCATCATACCGAACCCAAATAACACTAAGTAAGCTGTTACTTCATGGGGCAAGAAAATCATATCCAGCGAATAAATCACGGTCAAAATACTGGTCATTGGCGCATAACCTAATGCGTTATAAATAGAAGCCAATGCTGGAGACAACAGGCTACACATTGCCGCCGGTGTCAGTAACAAATTAGCCACGGAGCCCAAAACTAATACGCCAAAAGTCAAGCCTGTTTTACCCAACGGCGCTAAAATCGGCATAGCAAGCTGTGCAAGCAAAACACCTAAGCCTAAGGTGGTAGCCACCTGACCAATACCAATGCAGGCTCCGGCAAAAGCAAATGTACCGAAGAATTGTCTGATTTTCTTTAAACATTCGGTAGATGCGATATTAATACCAGGGAAGAAACAAAACCAAGGTAAAACCATAAATCCATAATTTAACGGAAAGCCATGTACCGGCTGAAACATAATATAGCACATTAGAATTGCCAGTAAGACTGCCGCCTTCTTTTCTGCCACGCTCATTGGTCCCATTTCCCGATGCATTCTATTGAAATATTCTTTTCCACCTTCAAACTGCACATCTTTTGTTTTAAATATTTTTGTCACAACCCAAATGAAGGCTAAAGCTACAAAAAATTCTGGGAAATTATATAACAAAAGCTGAATTGGTGTGATGGAGAAATCCGGATAAACAGTTTTCATACCTTCAGTCAACAAACTCATATTAGAAGTCTGATATAAAAATACTTTTACGTTCAAGGCAGCCATCCCGCCTACGCCCATCATGATAGCGCCTTCTTTGGACATAGGCTTTAAATTCATTGCTTTACAAATCCCGTAAACGAACCCAATCATCAGAAAATAATGTCCGCAAAAGCAAAGCTGTCCTAATACTACCCCAACGATATAAATTGCATATAAAGTCGCATTATAAGAACCGCCTAATCGTTTAATGATTACATACGAAATTCGTTTTAAGATTCCGCATTCATCCAAAGCTACAGTTAAAACATAAGCGCCTAAGATAATCCATAATGTTTGTGTGGCATAACCTTTAAAAGCTGTTGCTGTATCTGTTACTTTGAACACTACATAAGCCGTTGGTAACAAAATCGAAGGAATCAACATATCCATTAAGCCGAAGGCAATTACCAAAATGGCCATAATGCTCAATACTAAAAACATTCTGGCTTCGCTCGTAAATGTTTCAGATACTGGAATTAATAGGATTAATAAAGGTAAACCAACTGCAATTAACCATTTCCAAGCATCGCTTGTATTCACTTTTATATGACTAGCCATATATATTCCTCCTTTTAGTTTATGATAAATGTTGAAGCACATTAGCTTATTTTTAATTTGCTTAGCCTCCCTTCTGCTATTGTTTTTTGCTAATGGTTTCCTCTTGTCTCTATCATTATTTTAATTAGTTTAATTTATAAAATCCATCAGTAAATATTTTCAATAGCAGTTGAGTTGCAATTAAAACTTGACACTCATAGTTTTCATCTTTATAATGAGTACAAAACTTATACGGTATCATTTGGTGTTCAACTGGTTATATCAAAAACTAGAACTAGGAGGTCATTCTGTATGCGTTTAGAACAACTGGAACAATTAATCTTAATTTCAAAAGAAAAATCCTTTAACGCTGCCAGTGAAAATCTAAATATTTCACATCAGGCTTTGAATACATCTATCAAAAAACTGGAGGAAGAAATTGGAGTTCCTTTGATTAAACGGACGCACCGAGGCTTATCCTTTACGCCCGCCGGAGAAAAAATGGTGGCTTTTTCAAGGAATCTGCTGAATCAATACTATGCATTAGTAGAAGAATTACGTCAATCTACACCTCCTGCAGAAAAATTATTACAAGGGAACCTACATATCTATGCCACATCTGTTTATCTGATTTCCATATTACCTGATACTATAAAAAATTTTAAATTACAACAAAAAGATATCAATACATTACTGTATACCTTAAACGCCAAGGCAATCATTGCGAAGATGGCAGCTAATCGGGATAATTCTATCGGTTTTATCAACATACCAGACCATGAGGAACGAGAAATAAACGCACTTTTGGAAAAACATCAATTACAATTTCATCCTTTATTCCGCAGCAATATGTGTTTTTGTGTTAGTCATACATCACCATTCGCACAAAAAGGAAAACAATCGCTGAGTACAATTTTTAAGAATCCAATGGTCATTCTCACTTCCTCCCAAGACGATGAAAGCGATATCACATCTTATACGCACTTCTTGAAAAAAACAAAAATTGCCCTAGCTACATCTTCTTATACAATTTGGCTCGATGCCGTCATGCAAAATGCAGGTATCGGTATGCTCTATGACATTGTCTTATCACAAAATTCAACCTTAGCCAAAGACCTTGACAAAATCGCCATCATATCTACCAGAGAAAAAATCTCTGCTACTATGGGTTATATCACGGCAACATCTTCTGAATTAGTTTCGTCATTTATTGACTTTTTCAACCAATATAATCAAATCTCAATATCATAGTCATCCTACAACAAAAAAGCTCCATTCCCACACAGGGAAAGGAGCTTTTATAGGCTGCATTTTCGTTTACATAATCTTACGAATCCAGCCTTCTGGCGCCTCAATACGGCCCATCTGGATGCCGGTTAAGGTATCGTACAGTTTTTTCGTAATTGGACCCATTTCCGTCATACCGCTGGCGAAGCAAATTTCTTTGCCGTGGTCTACTACTTTGCCTACTGGAGAAATAACGGCTGCTGTACCGCACAGACCGCATTCGGCAAAGTCAGACAATTCGGCCAAAGCGACAGGCCGCTGGGTTACTTTTAAGCCCAGATAATGTTCTGCTACATATACTAAAGAACGACGAGTAATAGATGGCAGAATAGAATCGGATTTTGGCGTTACCACTTCGTTATCTTTGGTGATAAACAGGAAGTTGGCGCCGCCGGTTTCTTCTACATAGGTGCGGGTAGCAGGGTCTAAGAACATGTTTTCATCATACCCGGCTGCATGGGCAACGCTATGGGCGTGCAGGCTCATGGCATAGTTCAAGCCTGCTTTGATATGGCCTGTCCCATGAGGTGCGGCACGGTCAAAATCGCTGACACACAAAGTCAAGGGTTTTACGCCTCCTTTAAAGTATGGCCCTACTGGGGTACCGAAAATACGGAACTGATATTCAGCAGACGGCTTTACGCCAATTACCGGACCGGACGCAAACATATAAGGACGCAGATAGAATGTAGCGCCGCTACCGTAAGGCGGCACCCAATCTGCATTGGCCTTTACCACAGCATCGACCGCTGCTAAAAAGCGTTCTTTCGGAAATTGGGGCATTTCCAAACGGGCTGCCGAATCCATCATCCGTTCGGCGTTCAGATCTGGACGGAAGGTAACGATGCTGCCATCTTCTGTGCGATAAGCCTTTAAGCCTTCAAAGCATTCCTGGCAATATTGCAGAATCCCGGCACATTCATTGATAACGACGTTGGCATCGGTGGTTAAGCCACCCTCATCCCAGTTTCCGTCTTTGTAATTTGAAACATAGCGCTGTTCGGTTTGCATATACTCAAAACCGATATTGGCCCAATCTAAGTTTTTCATGGTATAAACCTCCAGATAAAATGTTTTTCCACTAGTTTTATGATAGACCGTTCTGCCCGTCCTGTCAAATAAAAATCGTCATGTATCATAAATACAAGATGCAAAATGTTTCTGGCATGCGTTCTGGAAAATCCATTTTCTGGTCAGTTTGCCGCCCGTAATTTGACCATATCAACTACAGCAATTTTTCTAAGGTGTTCGTTTTTTCATATAGTCTGGCTAAACTCTCTTGTTGTTCTGTCCCCATGACATTAGTTACTGCTAAGATCAGCCTACATGTTTTTTCATCAAAGTCATTCTCTGTTCCAATTTTGCCGGAAGCCTTTTCCACATATAGAATAACAGAAACGCAGCATTATAAAAACTGCGGCAAGAATCTCTCGCCGCAGTATAAATCTAGTATCATTTTTTCATTGTCTGGTGTGATATATGGTGGATCGTTTGATTGTTTCAATTGTTCGTTATAGATTCTTTTCCATTACATAGCAGTCCGCAGCTTGAAAATATCGTTGGTGTTGACACGAATCATACGTTCCAACTCTTCATCCTTTTGATGCAGCTGCATCAGCTCCATCCGCTGGTCAGCTCGCGCTATATTCGTTGCTTCCAAAATCAGACCTACATTGTGCTTCATCATCGCAATATCGGATCCGAATTTTTCTTGCCCTTTTTCCAACTGCGCTTGTCTTGCTTCTAATCGTACTTGACCTAGCTTTAATTCTTTTTGCCCTTGTTCCAGGCGTTTTTGTCGTCTTTCCAAATTCTCCTGCCGTTGCTCCAGTCTTATCTGACCAGCTTTCAGTTCTTCCTGTCCTTGTTCCAGACGTTCCTGCCGTCTTTCCAAATTTTCCTGCCTGTTCTCCAATTTTTCCTGTCGTTGCTCCAGTCTTGCCTGACCGACTTTTAGTTCTTCCTGACCTTGCTTCAAATTCTGCATATCATTGTTCATAGTTTCCAATAACAGCACAATCTGATTTAATTTATCCTCCATATCAATCACCTCACAGCCATTATAGCAGGAATGCCAGTACTTATCAATCATAAAATTAGTAAATATTGATACAAACACTAATATTTTGAGTATCAGGAAATACAAAAACCGCCGCCCAGTTATTGATGTACCAGGCGACAGTTCCTTTCTAACTATTTTTATAGATTTTAGCCCTGACTCTGCTGGGTCTTCGCATACTGTACGCGGTCCTTAGCTTTCAGGAACCGTTTACGCAGACGTAAATGCTGCGGGGTCACTTCCAGATATTCATCGTCGTTCAAAAAGGCGATGCATTCCTCCAAGGACAAATCCCGCGGCGTTTTCAGACGAACGGTATCATCTTTGGCAGCAGCACGGACGTTGGTCAGATTTTTCCCTTTGCAGACATTGACTGCAATATCCTGCTCCCGGTTTCCTTCGCCGATGATCATACCTTCGTATACATCAACGCCAGCGCCTAAGAATAAGGTCCCCCGTTCTTCTGCTGGGAACAGACCATAAGCAGTGGTAGTGCCAGTTTCAAAGGCTAGCAGCGCGCCGGTACGACGGCCCACAATATTGCCCGAATATGGACGATAACTGTCAAACACACTGTTCATGATACCGTATCCTCTGGTATCGGTCAAAAATTCGGTGCGGAAACCCACCAAGCCGCGAGCCGGAATGATATATTCCAGACGGGTCTGTCCATTAAAATTCTGCATATTGGTCATTTCGCCCTTACGAGCGCCCAATTTTTCCATTACAGGCCCCATATATTCTTCTGGCACATCGACAGTCAGATATTCATAGGGCTCGCATTTTTTCCCTTCGATTTCCTTAATCACAACCTGCGGTTTAGATACCTGGAATTCCATACCTTCCCGACGCATGGTTTCAATTAAGATGGACAAATGCAGCTCGCCGCGACCTGCCACTTTGAAGGTATCGGCATTGTCGGTAGCGCTTACCTTCAGCGCAATATCGGTTTCCATTTCCTTAAACAAACGGGCAGCCAGCTTACGGGAGGTCACCGGATCGCCATCTCGGCCAGCAAATGGAGAATTGTTTACCATGAAGCTCATTTCCAGCGTTGGCTCTTCAATTTTCAAAAATTCCATCGGGTCAATATGCTCTGGATCACAGATGGTCTCCCCTACATTGATTTCTCCTAAGCCTGCCACAGCCACAATTTCGCCTACAGAAGCTTCTTCAATTTCAAATTTTTTCAGTCCCTGGAAACCAAACAGCTTGCTGATACGGGCCTGTTTTACCTTGCCTTCCCGGGTTTGCATAGCTACCATCTGACCGGTTTTGATAGTGCCGCGGTTTACTGTACATACTGCAATGCGGCCCAGAAAATCATTATAATCCATCAGGGTAATCTGTGCCTGCAGCGGACCATGGGGATCGCCGCTAGGGGCAGGGATATTCTGTACGATAGATTCAAACAACGGTTTCAAATCCACGGCCTCTACGTTCAAATCGCTGGTCGCAATGCCGGCAATACCGGACGCAAAGATAACCGGAAATTCCAGTTGGTCTTCATCGGCACCCAAATCGATGAACAAATCCAACACTTCATCGACAACTTCTAACGGACGGGCAAATTCGCGGTCCATTTTGTTGATAACCACGATAGGAGCCAGCTTCTGCTCCAACGCCTTTTTCAACACAAAACGGGTCTGCGGCATGCAGCCTTCAAAAGCATCCACCACCAGCAGAACGCCGTCCACCATTTTCATAATTCGTTCTACTTCTCCGCCAAAATCGGCATGACCCGGAGTATCTACAATATTGATTTTATAATCGCCATAATGAATGGCGGTGTTTTTTGCTAAAATGGTAATTCCTTTTTCACGTTCCAAATCGTTAGAGTCCATGACCCGCTCGGCAACCTGTTCGTTTTCACGGAAGGTACCGGACTGACTTAACAGCTTATCTACCAGGGTGGTTTTACCATGGTCTACATGGGCAATAATTGCTATATTTCTAATATGATCCTGTTGCATAGCAGCCTCCTAAATATTCTCTCTCAAAATAGCATACAGAATATTTTAAGCCTATTTTTAACGGAATACAAGTGCTTTGCGCAAAAAATTTTGTATATTTTATGGTAGTGCCGGTAAACTTGATCATTTATAAAAGAAAGATAGAAAAAACAAGCCATTTATGGTATGCTGTTTACAGAAAAAAGAACGATTGATTGGAGGAATGCCCTTATGACTCAAACAGAACAATTCCCAGCCCAGTGCGCCGCTCAGGAATCTGCCGCGCCAGATGATGAGCCCCAATTTGACATGCAACAGGTCTTACAAGACAATGCCCGCTTAGACCAGGCTATTCTCTTTGCCACAGAGCGCCATGCCGGTCAGCTACGCAAAGGGACTGCGCTGCCTTACATCCTGCATCCGCTGGAAACCATGCAAATTTTATCCAATATGCAGGCTGATATCAATTTACAGATTGCCGGATTGCTGCATGACACCATAGAGGACACTGACACCACTGCCGCAGAAATTGCCGCCTTGTTTGGCGATGATGTAGCTGCATTGGTGAATCATCACAGCGAGGATAAAAGCAAAAGCTGGCTGGAACGCAAAACACAGGCTTTGACCGCACTGCAAACAGCCGACGACCGACTCAAGATGCTGGTATTGGCCGACAAACTATCCAACCTGCGCAGCATTGCCCGTGACTATAAACAACTGGGCGATGGGCTTTGGCAGCGTTTCAACGCGCCCAAAGAAAAGCAGGCCTGGTATTACAATGGCATTGTCGATACGCTGGCCGAGCTGGATCAATACGTCGAAACCTCCGACGCCTATCAGGAGCTACTCAGCCTTTACAAAGACGTTTTTGTCATCTACAAAATCAATCCAACTTATGATAAACTGTATCAAGCCAACACCTTTGGTCAGGCCTACTGTTTAAGCAAAGGCAATCCCCAGTGGGTACCGGTCAATTACCGGTTTCGGCAAAATGATATTCCACTTACCCGTAAAGAGGCCGAATCGCTGGAGGATAAATGGTACGATTTGTTTCTTAATGCTGTAGAATTGGATTTGCAGGACGCCGTCTATCCCCTGTACACAGCGCCGGAAATACAGCTTTCTATCCTCTTAAAAGATGGGCAATTACAGCTACAGCAACAAACTGCAGCGGGTAAGCAGGCTCTTTTACTCAACGAAGACGATACTTATCAATGTATTACCCAACTGCGTATACAATCGGGCATCGCCGCACCGCTGGCCCAAATACTCTTGCAAACCTTCGGGCACTCCAACGGTGCCGAAGCTTTTCAAACTGCTTGCCAGCAAATGGGCCTTACCGGAGAATTGGTGATTATATAAATCTTAACCATCGTTTGTCCATCCCGTAAATGCCCGGACAGTTTTTCGATTGCCTGCTTGTATCGAATTATAGTTGTTTTTCATTGATACAAACTAACGCAACCCATGCCCAACTGCAGCGCCAACACAAAAATAGACCTGCCAACGGACAGGTCTATTTTCATGTTTCCAATATACTGATGCACACTGCACTTAGTGTTTATAAAATTCGCTTTTACCTAAGCCGCACAGTGGGCAAACCCAATCTTCCGGCAGGTCTGCAAAAGCAGTGCCTGGCGCGATGCCAGCTTCGTCATCGCCATCAGCAGGGTCATAAATATATCCGCAAGGGCATTCGTATTTATCCATTCTGATTCACTCCTCGTTTTGATGATAGTAATATCTTACCAGTTTCCCGGTTGTTTTAAACATGCCAGGCTATCAGTTTTCATGTTTTTGCCAAGTTTTTTATTTTTATCGCTATCTTTTTATTTCATAGAAGCAACAATGGCGTCAGCCAGCGCGTCTAAATCGGCATTCTGCTCTTCTTTCAGACGGGATTTGAAGGTTACCATATTTTCTAAAATGGTGATGTTCTTCATGCCTTCCAGCAAATCCTTCATCTGTTTGCCGGCGTTTGGTCCCCAGGAGCCATTTTGCATTAAAGCCACGGTACGGTTGGACAGATTGTGCGCCTTCAATTCATGCAGCAAGTGTTCCATGCTGGAGAAAATGCCGTTGTTGTAGGTAGAGCTGGCGAATACCAGATGGCTGCAGCGGAACGCGTCGGCCAGAATATAGGATGAATGGGTAGCGGAGGTATCGTACACCACGATATTCTTTACGCCCCGTTCAGCCAGCTTATTGGCCAAAATTTCAGCAGCATTGGCGGTGCCGCCGTAGATGGTACCGTAAGCAATCATAACAGCGTTGTCTTCCGGTTCATAGGTGCTCCATTTCTGGTATTTATCCAGGAAATAGCCGAAATCGCTGCGGATAACAGGGCCATGCAGCGGACAAATCATCTGAATATCCAAGCCGGCTGCTTTGCCCAACAACGCCTGCACCTGAGAACCGTATTTGCCTACAATGTTGGTGTAATACCGTCTAGCGTCATCCAGCCAGTCGCGGTCAAAGTTTACGTCGTCATTGAACAGATTGCCGTTTAAAGCGCCCCATGTACCGAATGCGTCGGCGGAGAACAGAATTTTATCGGTGGTGTCATAGGTTACCATCACTTCTGGCCAATGAACCATCGGCGCCATCACAAAGGTGAACACATGCCGACCGCTGCTGAAAGTGTCGCCTTCTTTTACTACGGTAGCCCGACCGGAAACATCTTCGGCAAAGAACTGCTGAATCATGCCCAAGGTTTTGCAATTGCAGATCACCTGCATGTCGGGATATCGTTCTAATAAACGGCCCAGATTTGCACAATGATCCGGTTCCATATGATTTACGATAATGTAGTCCAGTGTGCGGTCGCCTAAAGCATAGGCTACATTTTCCAAAAATTGTCCAGAAATGGCTGCATCAGCAGTGTCCAGCAAAACTGTTTTTTCATCTAACACCACATAAGCGTTATAGGATACGCCTCTGGGAATTGGATAATGGTTTTCAAACAGCGCCAATCTTCTGTCATTTCCCCCTACATAAATCAAATCTTCCTGAATTTTTCGCACATTATGCATCAAATTTCGTCTCCTTTTTCAAATTTACTGCAAAATATTTACCCATATTCTGCATACTTTAATCAAGAATTTTACCATGTTCTATCATACAACATAACGGGCAATCTGACAATTGTTTTCCATCACAAAAAAGCAGAAATGCCGCTTGCAATTCCTGTAATCGGTATTTCTGCTTCTTGCCTGTAACAATGCTTGCTACTGATCCTGAAACCGCAGCGTGGCGATCATTACATTGTCGCCGCATCTGCTGTTGGCAAAAATCTGCTGGGCTGCGAAGAGATACTCCTGCGGCTCCAGCATGGCCGGACTGTAGTGGGTCAGCCATAATTCCCGTACCTGGGCCTCCCGCGCCATCGTTGCCGCCTCAGAAAACACCATGTGGCCCTTCTCTGCTGCGCCGGGCTGCTTGGCGTCATCGCCGTACAAGCCCTCGGCTACAAATAAATCGCTGCCCTGCGCCAACTGTACCAACCCAGCGCTGGGCCGGCAATCGGTAGCATAAGTCAGCTTCAGACCGCGGCGGGGCGCGCCCAGTACATCGTGGGGATAGTAGGTTTTATCGCCGTCGGTAACCGTTTCTCCTCGCTGCAGCGCCGCCCAAAAAGATACCGGAATTTGCTGGGCTTTGGCCCGCGCCGCATCAAATTTACCGGAACGGCTCAGCGACAGGCTATAAGCCAGACAGGGCACCCGATGCTCCACCGGCAAAGCCTGCGCCTGTAAAGCGCCCAACGAAAATTGATAGCCGTTTTCCGTCACATCATGACAAATTACGGCAAAAGGTAACTGGGGACAAACCACCAGCAAGCCATCCAAAATCTGCTGCAGGCCCGGATTGCCCCAGATATGCACCGGCTCGGTGCGGCCATTGTTGCCCATAGTCATCAGTAAGCCAGGCAGTCCCACCACATGATCGCCATGAAAATGGGTGATGAGGATATGGTCTATCTGTTTGACGCTCCAGCCGCATAAATGCAGCGCCACCTGGGTGCTTTCGCCGCAGTCAATTAAGACGCTTTTGCCCTGATGACGCACCAACAGCGACGTTAAAAAACGCTTGGGCAAAGGCAGCATACCGCCGCAGCCCAGTAAGCATACATCCAGCATCAAACGCCACCCTTTTCTTCCCTGCCGCGCAGTTTCTTATTTTTGTCATATAAAATCCGCAAGCCCTGTAAGGTCAACATCTGATTCACCTGCTGAATGGTTTCCGAATTGGCGTGAATGAGCTCTGCCAGCCCGCCGGTCGCAATGACTTTGATTTGCTCCAGCGGCGTATGCAATTCTTTAGCAATGCGCCGCACCATACCGTCCACCAAGCCGCAGTAGCCGTACAGCAAGCCGGACTGAATGGCATGGACAGTCGTTTTGCCAATCACCTTATCGGGCACAGTCATTTCTACTTTGGGAAGCTGTGCTGTTCGTTCCACCAGCGCATTTAAGGAGATGCCGATACCTGGAGCGATGGCTCCCCCTAAATATTCGCCCTTTTCATTGACCACACAGAAGGTGGTAGCTGTGCCAAAATCCAAAATAATCAACGGCGCGCCGTACAGCTCAATGGCCGCCACCGCATTGACAATGCGGTCAGCCCCTACCTCTTTAGGATTTTCGTAACGGATGGGCATACCGGTCTTTAAGCCGTTACCCACTACCATCGGCGCCATGTGAAAATAGCGCTCGCACATCAGCTTCAGTACATCGGTCAGATTGGGCACCACCGAAGAAATGATAATATCGGTAACGTCGGCCCGCCGCAAATTGCTGCACTGAAAGAGCTGTTCTACCAAAAGTCCGTATTCATCATAAGTTTTCAGCCGGTCGCTGGCAATGCGCCAGTCGGCCAGCAAGTTTTTTTGCTGAAACACCCCAATGACAATGTTGGTGTTTCCAATATCAAAAGCCAATAACAAAATTCATCATCCTCTGCGGGCAAACGCTTTGTGCAGAACAAGAATCAATACCACTGCCAGCACCAGTTCAAAAGGCGTCTGGGTTACCACCACCGTCAGCGAAGCGGCCCATGGCATATAGCCAATCAGGCTGGCCAGTCCCAAATAACCGATGGTGTTGGTCAGTGTACCTACCACTGCCGCCATGCCTGCGCCCAACCGGGAACGGCGAAACAGCACATAGGTATAGTAGGATGTCACGCCAATTAAAATGCGAGGCAGAATGCGCACAATGGGGTCGGCCGGAATGGCGCCTACCGGCGTCATAAAGCTGTACAGCCCAAAGATAAATCCGGTAAATGCGCCTACCACCGGCCCTTCCAAAATGGCGGCCAAAATCACCGGCACGTGCATAATAGTGGCCCGACCTGCCAAAGACGGCATGGGAATCATACCCAGGCCGGTTACGCTGAGTACGATAGATACCGCGCCCAGCATTCCGGCCACCGCCATCTTTCTGGTGGAAATCCGTTGTCCTGTCGTGTTGCGTGTTGCTGTTTTTTCTGTTTGTACTTCCATGTTTTCACCTCATTTGATTTTTGCGGCAAAGCCCAAATGAAGCAAAGAAAAAAGGCCGTCAGAGCGCAGTCTGACAGCCGTTACCCTTCTTTCCTGTCATCCATCCCGGTCCTTTTACCGATCCAGGTGGCTCTCCCAAATTGTCTTGCTATCAATAAATTGGCTCCTGCAGGGCTCCAGGCTCCCGCGGAACAGTTGTATTATACCGCGTCAGGCGGCTGATGGTCAATATATTTTACAACATATTCTTCCAAACAGCGGATATTCAAATCGTGCATAGTCTGCGCGACCTCTGTGCCCACATAGGTAATATGCCACGGCTCATATTTGTAGCCGGTCAGCGGTATAATATCCTGCTGATACCGGATAATAAAGCCATATTTATAACAGTTTTCGTTCACCCAAGGCCCTTCCGGCGTGTTGATAAAATCGTTCAGAGAGCCAAAGGAACCGCACAAATCAATAGCCCGGCCTGTCTGATGTTCACTGTGACCCGGGCGGGCGCTGTAGGTATCCACCTTCGCCCTATCGCCGCCCTCCTGTTTGAGATAGCCGTTGTAGAGCCGGTTCTGCAAATCATAGGAACGGTAGGCCGAGGCTGCGTACAGCGATAGCCCCGCCTTGCGAGCGTCGTTCGCCATGGCCTTATAGGCCGCGCAGGTAGCTTTGGTGGCCGGCTTGCCCGACGGCAGCGTTTCCAAATCGGCAGGTACATAGTCATCTGGCAGTTGATGATATTTATTGACAATCAGCGGCAGCGCTTCCGTATCGGCAATGGTGGTGATATTGGTATAGAAGTCCTGGTCTAGCCCGGCGTTCACCTGCCAGACCACATCCTCCACTGCCAAATCGGCATGGGCGGCTTGATACGCCTCATAGCGCTGCTGCTTGTCGGCCTCGTAATAATAGATTTGCTCATATGGATTTTTTTCCAGTCCGGCGATCACCGGAATGGCATTATCCAACGGCGCAGGCAATTCCGGACTGAGCAGATTGAGTGCAGCGGTCAGCCCTACGGCCAACGCCGTCATAGCTGCCAGAAAAAACAGCCTTCCCCGCTTTTGTTCCTTTTTTGGCGTGCATCGCCCCAATGATACAGCCCCTTGCAGCATCTCCATCACTCCCTACAGTTTCTCTACAATGCGGCTGATGAGCGCCTGGAAAGCCGCGCCCGATTTCTCGCCGGTTTCCAGCACCTCGGTTTCGGTCAGCGGCTGGTCCAGCACACCGGCGGCCATGTTGGTGATGCAGGAAATGCCCAGCACCCGCAGCC
>CABQBF010000050.1 GCA_902462325.1 uncultured Peptococcaceae bacterium | reverse complement strand
AGGCTATATAGAAGGAATAGGAAATCATTGCTTTGCACCGGATGCCACATTGACCAGAGAACAGGTAGCTGTGATTTTGAGTCGTATCTTAAAGCTGGAAAATGTGTTTCAGATGAATCTGGTGCTGCAGGATGTGGTATCGGATTGGGCGAAAGCTGATGTAGAGAAAGCTATTGTGTGCGGTGTATTTGCGTTAGAGGATCAAAATACCTTCCGCGCTACCGAGCCAATCACCAGAGCGGAAGTGTGTCAGGCATTAGCGCCGTATGCGCAGACTGGTACTCCTATAGCGCAAGGACAACAAAAGCAGGTACAGGAAGCTTTACAGGAAGCCTCAACAGCTTTGAAAACATTGCATTATGATGACTCTGAGATGAATCAGGTAGTGACAACGCTGCAGAGCAGTATCCATAAAGCCTTACAGGCAGGCTGGAAGGGTACAGCAATTACAAAGGAATATGTAGAAACCACCTATGCGGAAGAAATCAAGCAGACAAAAAGTTTGTATAGCGGGCTGGGTAATGAGAAACGGCAGCAGCTGAAGACCGACATTGTGAACAGTATGAGTTTAGATGCTTTGTCTGTGTTGTATGATTATTTCCTGGAAGGGTAAATAAATTGCTGGAAATGGATATGGTATAAATTTTTATATTTAGTTTATCACTTTCATGAAGGGAATAGAAATCAAATACGGAGGAATCAAACCTACTTCTTGACTTGTGGCTGAATATAGAGTAAAATAAAGCCACGAGTCAAGGAGGTGCTTTTATGCAGATTATTCCTATGCGTGATTTGAAAAACACGGTTGAGGTAGAACGACGTTGCGCCAAAGAAAATGGGCCGGTTTACGTAACGAAGAATGGATATGGCTGTCTTGTTGTCATGGATATTGAATATTACGAACGGACCATGCAGAAAATGTATGAAGCAAAAGCGATTATGGAAGGTTTGGAAGATGTAAAAGCCGAACGGACTGTGGATGGCGAAAAAGCACTCAGCGATATAAGGAGAAAGTATGGAATCTAAATGGGGATATCGGTTGACGCAGAAAGCGGGTGCCGATTTGGATGAATATCGCTGTGGAACTGGCAAACCCAAAGGCAGCATCGGATTTTGTAGCCAAATTGCAGGGCGTGATTGAGGAAGCTCGGTCTTTCCCGGAAAGCGGTTCTTTCGTTGTTAATGAATTTGTACCAAATATGGCGATCCGAAAAAAACGGATAGATCATTATATCATGTACTATCTGCCGGATTTTGATGAAAAAATGATTTTTGTTTTGCGAATTATTTATGGCAAACGGAACATGGATGAAATTTTGCGTCAACTAAATGGATAGTGTCAAAAAATAATGAAATTATATATGCACCGGTCAGAAATGATTTATGCTCGGAGAAGCGTCTACAGCATCTCCGGGTTTTTCATTTACACATTTTGGAAATGTAAGGGCGGAAAATTAAAATATGAAATGTAAAATAAAAGGCTAGGAGATGAAAAACGGTATCTTCTGGTTTTTACATTGTTCCGATAAACGAAAAATATTATTCCGAAAACGTTGATATTGTTCCAATAATAGGGTATACTACTGTTTGGAGTGAGGTGCAGAATTATGTACATGACAGTGAAACAGGCAGCAGAGAAGTGGGGTATTTCAGATAGGAGAGTTCGTATATTATGTTCAGAGGGGAAGGTTCCGGGCGTTACCCGCGAAGGACGCAGCTGGAAAATCTCTGCAGATGCGAAGAAACCAGAGGATGGCAGGCATAAATCTACTGAGAATCTGCTCACGATGATTGACAAGAAAAAAATTGAACTGGATTCCAGACGGCCTTTGACAGAGGGAGAGGTGGAACGGCTGACAGAGGAATTCGTAGTTGAATACACGTACAATTCCAATGCGATTGAGGGAAACACATTGACTCTGCGTGAGACCGATATGGTGTTGCGTGGCTTGACAATTGACCAGAAGCCTTTGAAAGACCACATGGAAGCTGTTGGACATAAAGAAGCATTTGATTTTGTGCGGGATTTGGTAAAAGATCAGATACCGTTATCGGAGAGCGTTATCAAACAAATTCATTATCTGGTGTTGGCAGATAAAAAGGATGATCGTGGTGTTTACAGAAGAGTTCCGGTAAGAATTATGGGTGCAAAACATGAACCTGTGCAGCCTTATCTGATCCAGCCTAAAATGGAGCAGCTGCTGGAATCTTATAGAAACAGTACAGAGCATATCATTACCCGGCTTGCACGGTTTCATATTGAGTTTGAGGGAATCCATCCTTTCATCGATGGAAATGGCCGGACGGGACGGCTGCTGGTAAATCTGGAATTGATGAAAGCTGGGTATCCACCGATAGATATTAAATTTACGGATCGGATTACTTATTATAATGCTTTTGACGCATATCATGTAAAACATAATCTGAATGTGATGGAAAAGTTGTTTGCGGGGTACGTGAATGCAAGATTGGATAGTTATTTGGCGATGTTGAAAGATGTGAACAATGATGAGTGACAAGTATAAGCAGTGTGTCATCCGGAAATTTCAAGAGAGAGATAAGCTCGCTGAAGGAATTCCTGTTTGAAGCAATATTTATTCCGCAGGATGTCGAACACAACGAGTACACCGGTCAACAAAAATTGCATAATAAGTATAAGCGTTATTATATTCAGTTGGTCTATGCGATTCCGGATCAAGCAAAGATGGAACAGGAGCAACGCTCCTTAATGCTGATCGGCGATTTCTTCAAAAAGATATTATCATCACGAAAGATGCACCGTATTACAATGATGATGGGGCGCTGGTTATGAGTGTTTATGATTTCTTGCTGAATGAGAACAGTTTGGATAATTGATTGATGGAAAAATGCAAAATTTTTATTTATGCGATCTGTTTGCTAGAAGCTTGTAGCATACGGTTTTAAAAAACGAAAAATACCTTGAATTTTTGACAAATGAAATAGAGCAGTAGGCGTTAATGCAGTCAGGGACTGTTTTGAGCTAAACGGTTCGTGCTAACAAAATGCTAACACTTTTCTGAAAAACGGAACAAAAACGCGATTTTGTGGAGATGCCGGATTCAGTAGCTTTATACCCTCAAAGCAGCTTGAAATGCGTATTCTTGCGTAAAGAGAAACGACTGTAGGAGAGGGAAAAATAGTCCTGAATAAGGCGGGGACATCACTCGAAATGCGGTAGGTCGGGCAACCGGCGCGAGAGTTCAAATCTCTCCATCTCCGCCAGTAACGCCACAATTTTTTGTGGCGTTTTTTTGTGTCTGGCCGAGCTTAAAAGCAGATTTTTGGAGGTGCGATATGGCACTTGAAAATAAATTGGGGCTGACAAGTTCCGCTGATCTTGCCCGTGAGGAAGAACGAATCAGCAAGAAAAAAGCTGCGGAACTTTTTGAAAAGGGGATTCTTGATCAATTAGAGGCTGGGAAGTTTTCTGCGCTCAAGGCTATTCATAAATATCTTTTTGACGAAATTTACGACTTCGCCGGGAAGATCAGAACGGTAAACATTGCAAAAGGTAATTTTCGCTTTGTTCCGGTGATGTATCTTGAGGCGGCCCTTGAAAGTATTGATAAAATGCCGCAGTCAAACTTTGATAAGATTGTTGAGAAATATGTAGAAATGAATATTGCCCATCCTTTCCGTGAGGGCAACGGTCGCAGTACTCGTATTTGGTTGGATTTAATTTTCAAAACGGAACTTTACAAGGTCGTTGACTGGAGTAAGGTAGATAAAGAAGATTATTTTCTTGCTATGGAGCGCAGTCTGATCAAGGATATTGAAATTAAGTATCTGCTAAAAAATGCCTTGACGGATGATATCAGCAGCCGTGAGGTCTATATGAAAGGCATCGACCACAGCTACTATTACGAAGGTTATATAACCTTCAAGACGGAGGAATTGTAAAATTCCAAAGTGTTAGTTCTAACAAGGCGTTTAGGTTTTCTATATCATAGTATCAGACATAGTTCTATACCTCCTAAGGTGAGTTTTGTGTGGTAACTTTATTCTACCAAACGGCTACAGAACATGTTTATTTTTTGAAATTGACTTTGCGAAATTTATTGTATAGTATCTCCGTCAATACAAAAAGCCGTCAGGTTCATGCACAAGCGTGAAGCTGACGGCTTTTTTGCATAGTTTTCCTGTTTTTCTCCATACTAACGCTAGAAGGGATGTGAGCGTATGAGAATACCGGCACATATTGGAATTATTCCTGACGGCAATCGGCGATGGGCGAAAAACGCCGGTCTGGCCAAACAGGAGGGCTATGCCTACGGTTTATCTCCGGGATTGGATTTGCTGCATTTGGCGCGGGAGGCTGGCGTGCAGGAGCTTACCTATTATGGGTACACCACCGATAATTGCGGCCGCCCGCCGGAGCAGGTGCAAGCCTTTTCTAGGGCTTGCGCTAAGGCGGTGGAGATGATTGCCGCCGAGCCGGTGTCGCTGTTGGTGGTGGGCAATGCCGATGGTCCCAGTTTTCCGCAGACGCTGCGGCAATATACAACGCGCACCGATTTACACGGCGGCGGCATTCGCGTCAATTTTTTGGTGAACTACGGCTGGGAGTGGGACTTGGCCGATTTGGCTGCGCCGGGGCGGGAACGGGCCAAAATTCGCGCTGGATTGCGTTCCTGCGACGTTTCCCGCATCGATTTGATTATTCGCTGGGGCGGTATGCGCCGTTTGTCCGGCTTTTTGCCGGTGCAGACTGTTTATTCGGATTTTTTTGTGGTAGACCGGCTCTGGCCCGATTTTCAGCCTCAGGATTTTTACGACGCGCTGCAATGGTATCAAAGGCAGGACGTTACTCTGGGCGGTTGAACAAGCAGTCTGTTTTTGCGCAGGGTATGCTTGGCGCAAAAACAGACTGATGATTGAAATCTGGCAGGCTGTGAAACCTCTTAAGAAAATATTAATCTTTTATTCATAAATTTTTCAGATTGTCGGCCACTTTTCCGCTATAATAAACGGAGGGAGGTTATACCATGGCAGAAAAGATTTTGATTGTAGATGACGAACGGGAAATTGCCGATTTAGTGACTTTATACTTGAAAAATGAAAATTTCACAGTTTTTCCGTGCTACACCGCCAAAGAAGCGTTGGATTGTATTGCCCGGGAAAAGCTGGATTTGGCCATTTTAGATGTGATGCTGCCGGAAATGAACGGCTTTCAAATTTGTCAGAAAATACGGGAACGGCACAATTATCCCATTCTTATGCTGACCGCCAAAGTGGAGGAGATTGATAAAATTACAGGTTTCACGCTGGGAGCCGACGATTATATCACCAAGCCCTTTTTGCCGTTGGAGCTGGTGGCGCGGGTAAAAGCCCGACTACGGCGCTATAAACGGTACAATACCGGCCCTGAGGCAGATGAAGAGGTGCTGGTGCATGCCGGTTTGGTGATGAACGTTAAAACCCACGCCTGCACCTTAAATGAGAAGCCGCTGTCGCTGACGCCCACCGAATTTTCAATTTTGCGCATACTGTGTCAGCAAAAAGGCAAGGTGGTCAGTGCGGAGGAGCTGTTTCATCAGATTTGGGGCGACGAATACTTCAGCAAAAACAATAATACCATCACGGTGCATATCCGGCATCTGCGGGAAAAATTGGGCGATTCGTCGGAAAATCCGAAATATATAAAAACGGTGTGGGGATGTGGCTATAAAATTGAGAACTAAACGAAAACTGATAGGGCAAGGGCTGTTGGTGCTGGTATTTGTAATCGGCATTTGCATGACGCTGTATTATTTGCTGGATCATGTGTGGAACGGTGCTTTTGTAAATTGGTTTAGCGAAAATTATATGCAGTTGCACCCTGTGGATAGGGCTGATGGCACAGAAGTTTATATTTGGCAGCCCTATTGGCCCAGTGTGAAGATTTTGTTATTATGGCTGTTGATTTTCAGCACGTTATTTTGGCTGGCCGTGGTGTATGGCGTATCCTGCTATTACAGCCGCAAGCAACTGCGCAGTGCAGTGACGGAAATCAGCGATATGATGCGCAGCTATATGACTGAGGACGTCGCCGCAGCCAGAGTTTTTCCCAAGGAATATGCGGAGATTTCCAGCCAGATGGCGGAGCTGAAATCCAACATGCAGCGTCACGAGCAAATGCTGAAAGAAGAGGCCACCCGTAAAAATGATTTGATTACCTATCTAGCCCACGATTTGAAAACGCCGCTGACGTCGGTCATCGGTTATTTGACGCTGCTGGACGAAGCGCCGGATATGCCTGCGGCGCAAAAGGGCAAATATGTGCATATCGCGCTTACGAAAGCCAACCGGTTAGAAAAATTGATTAACGAGTTTTTTGAAATTACCCGGTATAATCTACAGCAGATTATTTTGGAAAAAGAACGTGTGGACTTATATTATCTGCTGGTGCAGATGAGCGATGAATTTTATCCGCTGTTGGAGGCGCACGGCAATACCATCAAACTTTCCGGTGACGAAAACCTGACCGTTTACGGCGATGGCGAAAAGTTGGCGCGGGTGTTCAACAATATTCTGAAAAATGCCATCGCTTACAGCTATGCCGATACAGAAATCACCGTGACGGTATCACAAATGGCGCAGGAAGCTCAAATTGTGATTGGCAATCATGGTAAGACCATACCGCCGCAAAAGCTGCAATCTATTTTTGATAAATTCTTTCGGCTGGACGACGCTCGCGCGACCAACACCGGCGGCGCCGGCTTGGGATTGGCCATTGCCAGAGAGATTGTCCAACTGCATGGCGGCGCGATTACAGCCAGCAGCGAAAATGAATGGACAAGCTTTGTGGTAACGCTGCCCCTATAGTATGCAGAGAAACGATAAAATTTAGAAAATCTTAAGAATTTCCACGGTAAATATTAAAACATAAGACGCTCCTGTTGGTTACAATAAAGCCGATAGGAGTTTTTTACCGGCAGCGTGTTTCATTGTTCAATTACAAGGAGCAATTGCAAGGAAGAAGGGAAAAGTTTGAAGAACCGTAAGAAAAAGCGTTACCGCTATCGTCTGCGACCGGTGCGGTTTACAGTGACGTTGTTGTTTCTGCTGGCGTGTTTAGCGGTGGGAAGCTGGGGCGTAGAAACCTTGCTGCAAACCTCGCGGCCGGTTTTTTCGTTTTTTACCGAGCGTATCGGATTGCATGAGGTGCAGCAAATTCCCCTTGACTTAACGCAGTTACACAGTGCAAATGCCATTTTGCTGGATGGCGCGTCCGGTCGCATTCTGGCGGAGCGCAACAGTGAAGAAATCATTTATCCGGCTTCGCTGACAAAAATGATGACGGCGTTGGTGGTCATAGAACATGCCGAGGATTTACAGACAACCGTTACCGTGCCCGATGGATTGCTGCAAACGCTTCGCGCAGAAAATGCGTCGCTGGCGGGCTTTCAGTCCGGTGAGCAAGCGCGGCTGCAGGATTTGCTCTACGGCATGCTGCTGCCCTCCGGCGCCGAGTGCTGCGTGGCTGGCGCTATAGCTATCAGCGGCTCTGAGCAGCAGTTTGTGGCGTTGATGAATGAAAAGGTGCAGGCGTTAGGCATGGAGAAGACCCAGTTTACCAATAGCACCGGCCTGCATGACGATAAGCAGTATACAACGGTAAAAGATTTATCAATTTTGCTGCGCTATGCGCTGCAAAATGAAACTTTCCGCACCGTATTCACCTGCAGTCGTTACGTGGTGCCTGCTACCAACTGTCATCCCGATGGCTTTACCATGCAGAGCAGTCTATTCGGGCTTTTAGAACAGTTGGACTGTTCTAGCGGCGTTATCCTTGGCGGAAAGACAGGATATACCGAAAAGGCTGGCCTTTGCCTGGCTACATTGGCCAATATAAACGGAGCGGAGTATCTGTTGGTTACGGCACGAGCCGACGGCAATCACACCACAGAGCCCTATCATGTGCTGGATGCGCTACAGGTTTACCGGCAGCTTGGCGCCCAATTTTGAGAAAACGATTATTTTTTGCCCAAGCGGTACATACTATAGGAAAAGAGGCTTGCACTTTTTATCTGAGTATGGAGGTGGTTGGGATGGATTTGGCTTTAGAGCTGGAAGAAGCCAAAAACCAATGGCGCAACGCGCAGAGCGTGTATAACGAAGTCAGCGACCCAGCGCTGATTGACGCGGTGATTTATCAGGTGATGGCGGCAGAGCGGCGGTATGAATATTTATTGCGCTTAGCCAAAAGCGAATCGCTTAGTTGTGAAAATATTCCAATTCGTTGACATAATCAGAAAGCCCACGGCATAGGATAAAACAGAATATGATGCTGAGGGGGACGTGTTATGCCGCATATCCAGATGGAAACCGTTTTATTTGTCTTTTTTGCAGTGGCTTTGATATTTCTCATTGCCCGTCTGGCCACAGCGCCGGTACAGATGATGCTGAAGCTGTTGATGAATTCGGTGTTGTCTGTGGTGATTTTGTGCTTTATCAGTATCATCGGCGAATACTGGGGCATCCATTTGCCGATTAATCTTGTAACGGTGCTGTTGATGGCCGTTTTAGGATTGCCGGGTTTGCTGCTGATTTCTGTATTATATTTTCTGTTGGTGTAGCTTTTTTATGCAGCGAGCCCGCTGGAAAATGGGGACAGGTTCTCTGCAAAGCGAACATGGCGGACAACAAAGTGGACAATAATAAAGAGACTGCCGGATTGGGGTGCGTTTTCCGCCCAATCGGCAGTCTCTTTCATCAAAGCGTATAGAACAACACAAATTATTTGAACAGTCCTTTTAATTTGCCCAGCAATCCTTTTTTCGGATTAATCATGTCGTTGATTTCTTTTTTGAAAATAGATTCGCTCAACGCGCCTGGCAGCGATTGTTTCATTTCGCCGTTCAGGAAGAAAACAGACTGGGGCACGCCCATCAACTGCAAGGATTTGAACGTAGCCAGACCGTCAGGTGTTTTAACGTCCATGCCGTAGAAATTTACCTGCCCTTCAAATTGGGCGGCCATTTTTTCCGCAATGGGCGCTAACTGTTTGCAGACAGAACAGGTTTCTTTGGAGAATACCACAATACAGGTTTCCTTGTTTTCTTTGGTAATCTGTTCAAACTGTTCTGCAGTAATCTGAGGTAAGTTATTCATAAGTTATCACTCCAATAGTCTAAATTTTTATTATGATAATTATATTGTACTGTAAATTAGTACATTTGACAAATATCTTTTTTGTATTTTGCAAAAAAATTCATGAAAAATATTTTGTTCTGAAATTTTATGATTTGACAGTGAAACACAACATTGAGAAGAGTCTCAAAACGGTATTGTTGCTTATACACAGTTTTATGAAAACAATCCACCAAAATATGCACAGAAAAAAGCGCCAATTTATGGGTTATACACAGAGTTATCCACATTATCCACAGAAACTAGGGAAAGATAATCCACATGAAAGGGCGAAAAATTTTCTCTGTATAGTGGAATTCTGTAGCTGAGAAGAAAACAAAGGCATCTTCTGCCGAAAAAGCAAAATAAAATGTCGAAAAGAAAACAGGGAGTTTCTCTGCATAAAATAAAAAGAGATTTGCAAGCGATATGCAAGCGAATAGTCGCGTCTGCCAAAAGAAGCATTGAGGAAGCGGCGGCGGTATGCTAAAATAGCAGTAAATCAAACAGAGGAATGTGGACAATGCTGCATGATGCAGCCTGTCTATCATAGCGGAGGAATTTATGCTGAAAACCTATCGAACCGTAGAGCAGTTGGGCCAGGCAGAAATTGTTATAGAAAAATCTACCTTCATTGGCTATGCAAAACCGGTCAGCAATGAAGAAGAAGCGCTGGCTTTTATACAGGAAATCAAGAAAAAACATCGGAACGCCACCCATAATGTGCCGGCCTATGTGCTGGGCGAGCATAACGAGATCCAGCGCTGCAACGATGACGGCGAGCCGTCGGGCACTGCTGGCGTGCCGGTGCTGGAAGTGCTGAAAAAAGAAGACTTGCGGGATGTGGCTGTGGTGGTTACCCGTTATTTCGGCGGCATCAAGCTGGGCGCCGGCGGTTTGGTGCGGGCCTATACCAGAGGCGCGAAAATTGCTTTAGAAGCCGCCAAAATTATCACGAAGGTGTTATATCAAGTTATCATTGTTACGGTGGATTACACCATGCTGGGCGCTTTACAGAACCAATTGCGTTTAAACCAATATGATACGAAAGACATTGTTTATGACGAACTGGTGCATTTGCATGTTTGGGTAGAGCAGGACGATGTAGCAAATTTTAAAGCCCAGATCATCGAATGGACCAACGGGCGGGCTGTACTTGCGGACGGTGAAATCAGCTATAAAATTGTGGAAGGCAATTGAGTGGCGCTTACAAATTGGCAAGGCTGATAAAAGCGGATATAAAATCAGGAACAGCCTTATGTGCTTTGCAGATAGCACCAAATCTATGTAGTATGGAATCAGGCGGAGACTCTCATGCGAGGGACTCTGCCTATTTAATAGTTATGCAGCAATCATAATAGGCAATGCAGGGTAGAAATATGTCGAACGAATTTTCTTGAAATTTACAAAATATTCCGTTATAATAAAGTCAGGATTTTATTTCTCGCCAGGCCTAGGTGCTGAGCGGGGGGTATATCAAATTCGGCTTAGCGAATAAAAGCATTGCTGCGGCGATGCAGTTCTTTATTTATTGCTCCCAACCTATCAGCTTACGATTTATCAGGAAGGGAGGCGTGTATGATGGATGAAATGATTACAGTTTACTATGTAGCTTATACCGTCTTTTTGTGTCTGTCCAGTATCCAGATTGCAACTCGTCTGGTGAAAGATTGGCATAAGCATATGCGTTCCTTGCGCCAAAAGCGCAACAAGAGGAAATAAAACGAGGACTAGCGTCAACGACCAATGACTCGCTAGTCCTCCACAAAAACCCCCTGAGCAATGCCATGTGGCAGCTCATATAGTAATTATAGTTTAACATCGCAGTTTTTATGTGTCAAGGGATTTGGAAATATTTGCTTTGAAAGAAATCTCGGGCTGTTCTGTTTGTAAGCGGCAGGACAGCTCTTTTTATTTTATTTGCTACCCTTCGCCCGTTCCTCCGTGGCTCTGGACATTTCCTCGGATGTCCGCTTTTGTCAAACTAGCGCGCATTTCTGCGCTGACGTTTGCCACAGCTAGGACACCCGTCGTCAATGTCCACACCCCACGCCTAAAGCGCGTTTTTCTGCGCGAATGGTGGGGCGCAAGTCGGAATTTTGGCGAAGGTAGCGGGAATTTTTTAAATCCATAGGACGGTAGCGAGTGTTTTGTTCCTTTTTATATTCTGTGCGGTAGATACATTGTAGGGTGCGATGCCCACATTGCACCGCTTATTTGGCCAAAGGTAGCGGGGAGGCGAAACCCATAAAAGGTGGAGCGTGTTTTGTTCCCTTTTGTATTCTGCGCGGCAGATACATTGTAGGGGGCGCGTTTGAAGCGCGAATTTCTGCGCGAATGCGCTGGAAACGGCCCGCTGGTTGTTAGGCCAGTTCTGTCATCCTGAGCGACAGCGAAGGATCTTCTATCTGTTTTTTATGTTCTGAACGATATTCTGTAGTGCTGCTGTGATGGGGTAACGATTCGTTATATCGTTAGCTTTGTATCATGCTTCATTCTATAAGGGGTCTATGAATTACCGAGTCTCTTTGCCGGACGTTGTGTAACAAATCGTTATGCAACGCTTTATGGTAATTGTATAGCAGATGATTGGGCGATTCGCCCAATCATCATTTCTCTATGGTTGGAGTAAAAATGTTTCACGTGAAACATTTTCTGCTCTAATTTTTTTGCTTTTTCCATGTTTTCTGTATTTTGCGCTCTAATAGTGGGGTGCAAAATACAGCACAAATGCCAGTTTTCTGCTCAACCAATATAGCTGCAAGGATTTCACTTTGACTTGTTCGTTTTTCTCAATCTTAGAGTTGTTTTTGACATCCATTAGCCTATAAAGAGCGCCACATTATGATAGTTACAGTCTCAGCAATACAAAAACAGAGACCCTCGGATGAGAGCCTCTGTCTGATTAACATTTATTCAATTTCAGATAATCTTATCGATTACAGGTTGAACAGAATGTCAGCTGTTGTGCCATCTGGATTATAAGTTGGGATAACTTTAATTCCAAATGCTTCAGCAGCAAATCTTACAGGAACCATAGTTCTGGAACCGTTGATGAATGGAGCAACGTCCATGGTCTTTTCAGCGCCGTTTACAGTGTAGGTAGCGGAGCCGATGGTCATAACAACAGTTACACCGTTCAGTTCAGCAGTTACAGCTTGGGTAGCTTCATCATAAGCAACGGTAGCGCCGAATGCTTCAGCCAATGCACGGAATGGTACATAGGTACGGTCATTCTGAATCATTGGTTCAGCGTCGATGGTTTTCACGGTATCGTTGATAACGATTTCGTTAGAACCGATGGACATAACCACTACATCGCCAGTAGAGCCATTGCCTACAGCAAAGATCTGGGTGCCGGTATAGTATTTTACTACGTTCACCTGTTTGTTGGTAGCAGCATCAGTAGTCATGTAAGAGTATTTCAATACAGCCTGAACAGCTACATTACCAACTTTGTTGGAGGTCAGGTTCATGGTGAAATAACCATTAGCAGTTAAATTGCTTTCAGAACCGGATTTGGTTACAGCATATACTCTAGCATCTTCTGGTTTATCCAGAATTACGTAGCTGATTTCATAAGTTGCGTTTTGTCTGTTATTATCGCTACCTAAAGCAACTACAGTACCATCCTGGTCAACAACTTCTACTTTGATTTCGTTGTTGATGTTTACATCTAAAGATTTCTTTTCAAATTTCAGTTCTTTTGCATCGTTAGCAACCTTTACTTCGTCGGTTGCAATCAGGTTGTAACGCTGGTCAACAGCAGTAATAGTGATGGTGTCGCCAACATATTTTTCATCTGTTTTAGCAGTTAAAGTACCTGTCTTAGCATCGAAGTTTGCTACGGCATAACCGGTAGCAGCCAAATCAACTTTCACACCAGCATCAGTTTTAGCATTCTTCTTAGTACCGTTAGCATCTAACCAGTAAATTTTACCATTACCAGGAGTAATCGTAGCACCTAATTCGATAGAATCTGGATATTCCACATGCAGAGATACTGGAGTCTGGAATTCTTTAACTTCTACTTTAGCAGTCGCATAGTTGCCATTGTCCAAAACTACTCTAAATTCATAAGTACCTTCAGCAGTGATCGGTTTTTTGGAAATAATTGTAGTGCCATCAAAAGTCAAATCTTCATTGGTAATTTTAGAAGCGGACGGCTGAGAAATAACAGCTACATAACCAGTTGCATCAACTTCCTGACTACTTTTCTGTGGGAATTCTAAATCATCTTGGTTACTATTAGCAGCTTTATACCAACCCTGAGTATAAGCATCTGCTTTGACTGGAGATAACTTATTACCGTTCACATCATACATATCAAAGTCCAAATCAAAATCTGTTTCTCCCAGTAAATCCACTGGACGGGTTACTTCATTGTTCCATTTAATGGTGTTAGCTGCAGTAGAACCTACTTGGACATTAATAGTAAATCCGAACTGACCACAGGAAACATAGATTTTATAGCTCCCATTGTATTTGCCAGATACTTTGAAAGAAGCTTCGCCTCTTCTATCAGTAGTTACAGTTTCAGTATCTACATCAATTGCACCAACAGGTTCAATTTTCAACGTTTTGCCAGCTAAATATTTTTTGTCAGTTGCGTTATTGTATAATTTAATGGTAACGGTTTTTTCTTCTACATTAGTAGCTCTTACATTCAATTTATCTAAGGTATAGCCATCTTCTACCAGATTAATGTTAGAAGCATTTTTTACTACTTCCATAATTTCCTGTTGTACTGTTACAGTTTGTTCTGTGAAGATAGGGTTGCTCGCTGTATCAGTACCAGTTTGTGTTAAAACCTTCTGGTCAACCGTTTCGTATTTACCGGTCCCGACCAAACTAGAAGTAGCTTCTCCCATTTCATTATAATTCACAGCGAAAGAATCAGTTGGGAAAGTTACCAGTGCAGCATAATCTTTACTAGAAGTAGCTGGAGCGGTAACTTCTACTGTAGTGTCTCTGTCAAATTCGGAAGCTGCAGAAATTTTCCCATTTTCAAATTTGGGCTGATTTACGGACATGTGCACTACATAAGTACCTTGAGCATAAAACTGTACATAAAAAACAGATTGGTCATCGAAACTTCCAGTTAAATTATAAACGCCATCAGATACAAGAATTAACGCACCTAATGTATCTACACCGTTTACAGTACTCATGGTACGAGAAACTTCAACACTTTCTACTGGTACAGAAGAATTACTTTTGGTAACCCATACGTACAGGCTGTTAGTAGTAGCGTTCTGTTCTTCTTTGGCCCCTAACAGCTGCATTTCTACTTTAGCAATGTCTTTTGTTTCTAAGCTATTATCTTTAGTGTAAACATAGCTTGTGGAGTCAGATGCATTTACTGGATCACCAGCGAAAGCAGCAACTGGCATTAATGTCATCATGAAGCACACTAATGTCAGGATTGCAAATAATTTTTTGTTTTTCAATTTTTTTCCCTCCTAGGATATTTCTCGGTCGGTTTTACGCCACGCCGGGCGTTCGGCAGAGTGCCGAAAAATGCGCCTTTGTTGGTAAATGTCCACCACAGGAGGATAGTCATAACTTATGAGTTTTGAACACGTACATACATTCTCAAGTAAAAAATCAATTCTATTTAAAACTTTTATCAAAATACAATAAAAAAGCAACAGTCGCAGCAAATTCATGCGACTGTTGCTTTTTATGGGGATAGATTTTTTGTACAAATTGTCGGTGTTTATGGCGCTGCCTATATGCATGGGATAAATCGTTTTTCCTGTTGCTGCAATGAGATTTGTAACGTCTTTGCGCATCAAAAAAGCGCCCCAGAATGGAGCGCTCTCCGGCAACTAGTGTTCTTCGATATAATAGATGACGTAGGCTCTTGGGTAATCCTGACGAATGATGTTCATAACGTCAATGCCTACGGAGATTTCCCCAATCAGGTTGAAATCCATGTCGATGTCGAAATCTTCATCTTCGGTGGCTTTGATAACGTCAATCTGTGGGTTGGGGTCGTGGTCTGGTTTAATTCCCAGCGCCAAATATTTTTCTTTTGCTTCTTCTGCGCTGTCAGCGAAAATAACTTGTGTATGACTTGTGTGCTGCATGGTTGAAACACTCCTTTAGAATAAATTGAATTTGCTGATTTTTATTATAGCAGATTATAGCGCAATATTCAAAACGAATTTCCTAAAAAACAGCGGGATTTCAAATAGTTTATAACAGAAATGTTGATGGCTGCGTATTACAGAAAAATGGCAAATAAAAATGCCCAAAAGACGGTGAAAAATCCAGCCAGCCCCATGGCGATACCACTCATAGCCCCCTGTAATTCTCCCATGGCAATGGCGCGGGTGGTGCCGACAGCGTGGCTGCAGGTGCCGATGCCTACGCCCTGCGCGATGGGGTCTGAAACATGGAACAGCTTCACCATAAACGGCGCTACGATAGAGCCGGTGATGCCGGTGAAAATTACGGCGGCAATGCCAATAGGCACGATACCGCCTAATTGCTCGGTAACGCCCATGGCAATGGGCGTGGTAACCGACTTGCTCAGCAGTGACGCCGTTAATTGGCTATCCAGACCGAATACTTTACACAGCGCAAAAATAATAGCCATGGAAGAAAAGGAGCCGACGATGGTTCCCACTAAAATGGGCACCAGATTGGTTTTTAAAATTTGCAAATTTTTATAAATGGGCACTGCTAACGCGGCAGTGGCTGGCGCTAAGAATAAATTAATCAGCTCGCCGCCCTGATTATACGCCTCCATTGGGATGTGAAAAAGCTGCAGCACAGCGATAATGAAAATCACGGCAATCAGCAGTGGATTGGCAAGGGGATGGTTGAGTTTTCTACTGATAACCAATCCGCACTGATAAGCCAGAATGCTCAATACTACGCCAAAATAAGGGGAATACAGCACTTCATTGAGATTTTGCAGTAAGTCTTGCACGGCGTTTGCGCTCCTTTCGTTTCTCTTCCCATTTTACCATGGCGGTTACTGTCCAGGCGGTAATGGCGAAGGTGGTAAAAATGGAGATGAAGCAGATAAAAATCAAAATAGCCAGCTTTCCTTCCATGTAGTGCAGGTTTTCTACAATGGATACCGCCGGTGGAATAAAGAAAAAAGCCATGTTATCCAGCAAAAAATCGGTCTGCTTGCGGATATGGTATACCTTGAGCGGTCCCCATAATAAAAAGCAGAATACTAAAATCATGCTGATGACGCTGGCCGGAAAGGGAAAGGGCAAAATGGCTGCGATGGCTTCCCCAATCAGGCAGAGCAGAAAGATAATAGCAAGCTGCATCATAATTTTCATTATTATTTTCCGCCTTTCTGCGAAAGGCACCAATGCGTCATGAAACGTGTA
>CABQBF010000049.1 GCA_902462325.1 uncultured Peptococcaceae bacterium | reverse complement strand
CCTTGCCCAAATCGCCGGCCAACACAACAGCCGCCGGACCAATGCCCAAGGTGCGCCATACATTGGTGAAGCCCACATTGCCGCTGCCATGCTGGCGGATATCCACCCCTAAGAACTTCCCTACCATATAGCCAAAGGGGATAGCGCCAAGAAAATAAGCACACACTGCAACCAAAAGCCAATTCATTGCACTCACTCCTCTGACCGTTTCTTGATTACAAAGCGAAGGGGTGTCCCTTCAAAACCAAAGTTTTCCCGAATTTTATTTTCCAGAAAACGTTCATAAGAAAAATGCATCAGTTCAGGGTCATTGACAAACAACACAAAAGTTGGCGGCTTTACTCCGCTCTGTGTTGCGTACAAAATTTTCAGCCGTTTTCCCTTATCGGATGGTGGCGGATTCAGCTGCACTGCATCGCGAATGACCTCGTTCAACACGCTGGTACTGATGCGCAGTGCGTTCTGTTCCACCGCAAAATTGACCATATCTAAAATACGGTTCACCCGCTGCTTGGTTTCCGCCGAAACAAATATCATAGGCGCATACTGCAAAAATAATAATTCACTACGGATTGTTTTTTCCATTACAGAAGCCGTTTTATCATTTTTCTCGATTAAATCCCACTTATTTACCACCAAAATTACGGCCTTGCCCTGTTCATGGGCATATCCTACAATTTTTTTGTCCTGCTCAATCAGGCCTTCCTCTGCATTTATTACCATCAATACTGCATCGCTGCGATCCACAGCTCGCAAAGACCGAATGACACTGTAACGTTCTGTGGTCGTTTCTGCCACTTTGCTTTTGCGACGCATTCCTGCAGTGTCAATAATTACATAACGCTGTCCGTTCCGCTCAAAGGGTGTGTCAATGGCATCACGGGTTGTACCGGGAATATTGCTGACAATGGAGCGTTCTTGCCCTAAAATGGCATTGGTCAGCGATGATTTCCCTACATTGGGCCGTCCCACCACTGCAATTTTGATGATGTCCGGTTCATAGTCTTCTTCCTCAAACTGGTCAAGCAATTCTACCAAACGGTCCAGCAAATCACCAGTATTCATACCGTGACTGGCCGAAATGGGATAAGGCTCGCCCAACCCCAGTTGATAGAATTCGTAAATATCGTCCAGTTTATTAAAATCTTCTACCTTGTTCACAGCCAAAATGACTTCTTTTTTCGTGCGCCGCAGCATTTGCGCAATTTCCATATCCTCAATCGTAACGCCAGCTTTAATGTCGCATAAGAAAACGATGACATCGGCTTCGTCCATAGCCACTTGCGCTTGTTTCCGTACCTTGGATAAAATTGTGTCCTCACTGTTTACCTCAATACCGCCGGTGTCAATCAACGTGAAGGTGCGATCATTCCACTCGGCATCCTGGTAAAGCCGGTCGCGGGTAACGCCGGGATAGTCCTCTATAATGGCCAAACGGGTCCGGGTCAGACGGTTAAACAATGTCGATTTCCCCACATTTGGCCGGCCAACAATGGCTACAATTGGTTTCATATATAAATAAAAACTCCCTTCCTACAAACTGCCAATTGATACTGATATCTTATTTATTATCCCCGATAATGACCATTCCGTCAAGTGTTTGCGCCATGGCCAGAGGGCAAATTTTTCAGAACATGCAGCCTGGTATTTCACACAAAAAGCAGCAGAGATAAAAAAATACTCTGCTGCCAAATTCAATCCAAGATAGTATTTTAAAATAGCTGCAGTTGGTCCGATTCGGGAAGTCCGTCCAACACACCATGCTTTTGCAGCGTTTCTATGATAGCTTTTCCTACTTTACCGCGATTGGATAAATCTTCAATGGAAGTAAAGGGCGCTTTTTCTCTGGCCTCCACAATACTGCAGGCCACCGATTGGCCCAAACCCTGCAAGGCGGCAAAGGGCGGAATCAATTGGCCGTCCACAACCCGAAAGCGCTCTGCATCCGACTGCCACAAATTTACCCGCTGACACTGATAACCCCGTTGATACATCTCCAGGCATATTTCTAAAATAACCTGAAATTTTTTATCCTTGTCGGTGGCATCATTGCCCATGGCTTTGATATTCTTCATCTGATTTTCAATTTCCGGCAGGCCTTTGCAGATAATATCGGCATCAAAATCATCCACACGCACAGTAAAAGCAGCGGCATAAAAGGCCAACGGATAATAAATTTTAAACCAAGCAATGCGGAACGCCATCATCACATAAGCCACGGCGTGAGCCTTTGGAAACAAATATTTTACCTTTTTACAGGACAAAATATACCATTCCGGCACTTTATTTTCCCGCATATAGTCCTCGTCCTCTGGCTTTAAGCCCCGCCCCTTCCGCACACTCTCCATAATTTTAAAGGCTCGCCCCGCCTCTAAGCCCTGATGAATTAAATAAATCATAATATCATCACGACAGCCAATTACTTCTGAAGCAGTAGCAGTTCCGCTCAAGATTAGGTCCTGCGCGTTGCCCAACCAAACATCGGTACCATGGGAAAAACCGCTGATGCGTACCAAATCAGAAAAAGTTTTGGGCTGAACATCCACCAGCATTTGCCGGGTAAATTTGGTGCCGAATTCGGGAATCCCGTAGGTACCCACTTCTGAGCCAATCTGCTCCGGCGTTACGCCCAAAGCCTCGGTGCTGGAAAACAGCGACAGTGTTTTCTCTTCATCCAACGGAATTTCCTTATAGTCGCGACCAGTAATATCCTCCAGCATACGGATAATGGTAGGATTATCGTGCCCCAGAATATCCAGCTTTACCAGCCGGTCATGAATTTGTTCATAGGTAAAATGGGTGGTCACCGTACCTTTCGTGGGGTCATCGGCTGGAATTTGTAACGGCGTAAAATCATGCACATCAATCCCCTTAGGAATTACCATCAATCCGCCTGGATGCTGGCCAGTCGTGCGGCGCACACCGGTGAAGCCCAGCGCCAGCCGCTCAATATCAGCTTGTTTGCGCCGAATATTACGCTCATTGAGATAATTAACCACATAACCTTGGGCTGTTTTTTCCGCAAAGGTCTGAAAGGTGCCGGCGCGAAATACATTATCTTTACCGAACAATTCTTCTGTATACGCATGGGCCCGCGGCTGATAAACACCTGAGAAATTCAAATCAATATCAGGTACCTTGTCACCTTTAAATCCCAAAAAGGTTTCAAAAGGAATGTCATGTCCATCTTTAATCATCGGCGTGCCGCATTTTTTACAGACTGCATCAGGCATATCGGCACCTGCGCTGTAGGTTCCATCATCTTTGAAAACCGTATGATAACAATTTGGACAACGATAGTGAGGTGGCAACGAATTTACTTCTGTAATTCCAGTCATATTGGCCACAAAGGATGACCCTACCGAGCCGCGAGAACCCACCAAATATCCATCATCATTGGATTTTTTTACTAGCTTATGGGCAATCAAATACAACACAGAAAAGCCGTTCCCGATAATGGAATTCAGCTCCTTGGTAATGCGGTCCTGCACTACTTGCGGCAGCTCCGGCCCATATAATTCATGGGCTTTGCTATAGGTCAAATTGCGAATTTCATCCTCGGCCCCTTCAATCTCCGGCGAATGCAAACCGTCAGGAACCGGCTTCAATTCTTCAAAATCGGCAATAATTTTCTTAGGATTGGTAATCACAATCTCCCTGGCAACTTCTGCCGGAAAATAATCGAACTCTGTCAGCATTTCTTCTGTGTTACGGTAAAATAATGGCGCTTGCTGGTCAGCATCTTCAAATTTTTTCCCCGCCATTAAAATGGCCCGGTAAATACTGTCATCCTTGTTGGCAAAATGCACATCGCCAGTGGCCACAACCGGCTTGCCCAGTTCTTGCCCCAGTGCATAAATATCCAGATTGATTTGCTTTAATTCAGCCTCTGTGGAAAAAATTCCTTTGCGCAGCATAAATTCATTGTTACCATGGGGCTGCACTTCCAAGAAATCATAAAATTCTGCAATGCGCACCAAAGCGTCATGATCTTTCTTGGTTTTGATATAGGTCTGAATCAGTTCACCGGCTTCACAGGCACTGCCTAGCACCAGATTTTCCCGCACTGCCGCCAAAAGCCGTTTAGGAATACGTGGACGACGGTAAAAGAAATTCAGGTTAGACTCTGTCACCAACTGATATAGAGCCTTCAACCCCGCTTTATTTTTAGCCAAAATAATACAGTGATAGGTACGCTGTTCTTCTTTCGGCAAGTCATCATCAAAGATATAACCTTCCAGACCGTAAATAATTTTTACACCAGCCGCTTGCCCCGCTTGATAGGCCTCTGGGAAAGACTGCACAACACCATGGTCGGTGATGGCAATGGCCTCATGGCCCATATCGGCCGCTAGCTGAATTAAATCTGCCACATCACAGAGGGCATCATTGGCGCTCATATTGGTATGCAGATGCAATTCAATCCGTTTATCGGCAGCTAAATCATTGCGTTTTTTCAGCTTGGTCAAATTCAAATCATAGGCCATCAGGGTCAGTTCCCGGGCAAAGGTATCTTCTCGGATACTACCCTTCACCTTCAACGCTTTTACTTTTTTCAGCTTACCTTTCAACTCTTTGATTTCGTCTGCTTCTTTAATAACCTTACAAGTGATGGAATCGTGGTCGTCCGTAATTTTGAAGGTTAGCAACTGTTTGCCATTTTTCAGTTCCCGTACGTCTAAGCCAAAAATACGGCCTTCCACCGTCACAAATTTTTCTTCTTCCTCAAAAGATTCAATGGGACGTGGCGCATCCTTAATCAATTTTCCCAACAGTACAATTTCGTCGCTGGGCTTTTCTTCCTGCTTAACTGCCGCCTTAGCTGCTGGCTTCGTAAAAACAACTGATTCCGTCCGCTGCTGTAACTCTGGCGGTTTTATGGCCTGGTCGCACTGCAACTGCACTATCAGCTTCTCCTGCAGTATCTCATCTAATAAAACGCTGGCCTGCAATGTAAACCGCATATTATGCAGAAAGCGTATTCCGATTTCCTGCCCGATAAAAATGGTCAATTCTTCACCGTTTAATTTCCAGTAGCTGTTATATAACCAACCGGCAATGGTGGGATGCTGCTGCTGTAGCATGGTGATAAACAGTTGAAAATGCTGCTCAAAAAAATCAGCAACCTGCAGTTGCTGCAACGGCTGTACCACCAACCGCAAACCACTGGCCTGTGTCATATTGTCCGTAAAAAACTGCAGGCTATGCAAATAAAGCTCCGGTGTAGGGAGCTGCTGACAAGCAAGAAAAATCTCACAGCCCTTTGTCTGCTGTGAGATGGCAATCTTACGGACACTGGCATTTTCCAGAAAAGCTATCACATCCTGAGTTGGTTTCTGTTGAAAACCACTATAATCCAATTCCATATGATGAGCCTACCTTTCTCAAATAGAATTCCTGCTTAGTTACTGTCCTCGTCCGCCCTTTCCAACAGTACATCACACTCTTTTTCTACATCAATATCTTCTGTGCCTCTCTGCCTGCTTGCCTTCTCATCTGCCTGCTTTTGCAGCAAAATCTCCGCCTTATCCTCCAAATGAGAAAACCAACTGAGAATGATAAAGGTTAACAGTGTGGCTGCAATGGCGGTTAAGTACAAGCCCGCTCCTACAGCTAAGCCAATAGCCGCCACCACCCAGAGAGATGCCGCTGTGGTAAGACCATGCACACGACCCTTTCCTTGCAAAATGGCGCCTGCCCCCAAAAAACCGATGCCACTAACCACCTGTGCCGCAATACGCCCGGGATCTGCATTATTGACAATGCCATCGGGCATCGCATAAATAATCATCGGCATAGAAATTGACACCAGCATAAAAATGCAAGACCCTACCGTCACCAAAATATGGGTACGGAAACCGGCCGCACTACTTTTTCCCCGTTTTCGCTGCCGTTCCATTCCAATTAGGCCGCCCAGCAACAAGGCCAGCAAGAGCCGGCCAATAAAGACCAGCTCACACCGCCAAAGCCCGTCATAACTTAAAAAAGACATCCGCAACCACATCCCTTTTCATACAAATGCTTGCCACATAAAGCAACAACAACGTATCACCTTACAACGACGATACCATACAAAGCACTCGTCAGACGGGCTTTTTCACGATAGAAAAAACTGCTTGTTTTATTCAGAAAAAATATAGGATACAGCTTTTTCTACAACTTCACCGACAGCAACGATTTCATTTTCGGCTGCTGTTCTCAATTTATGTTCCACAATTTGTTCTTCCACTGCTTTCTTGCCTACTGTGATACGTAATGGATAGCCAATCAAGTCTGCATCCTTAAATTTCACGCCGGGCCGTTCGTTGCGGTCATCCAGCATCACTTCTACGCCTCGCTTCTGCAAATCAGTATAAATTTGTTCCGCAATGGCCATCTGCTTTTCATCTTTCGCAGAAATCGGCACAACCACCACATGATAAGGCGCAATACTTTTCGGCCAAATCATGCCGTTTTCATCGTGGTTCTGTTCCACGGTAGCAGCCATGGTACGGCTGACACCTACACCATAGCAACCCATATGAATGACTTGTGTCTTACCGTTTTCATCCAGATACGTAGCGCCCAGGGCTTCACTATATTTGGTCCCCAACTTGAAAATCTGTCCGACTTCAATACCGCGGGCCGAATCCAATTTTTGACCGCATTTCGGGCAAGCTTCGCCTTCTTGCATCATTCGCAAATCATAATAGCCTTCTACCTGAAAATCCCGTCCCGGATTTACATTGATATAATGATAAGCTTCTTCATTGGCACCGCAAACCAGATTTACCATCTGTTCTACTGCCAAATCTGCATAAATCTTTATCCCCTGTAAACCCACCGGCCCCAGAGAGCCAAAATTGCAGCCCACTTTTTTTACAACGTCGTCTTCTTCCGCCATCTCCAACGCCAGACAAGGATGCACGCGCTGTACTTTTACATCATTAACTTCATGATCACCTCGAGCCAGCACACAAATTAATTCATCGTCGGCCTGGAAAAATAATGTTTTAATACATTTCTGTGCTGGTACCTGCAAATAGTTGCCAACTGCTTCAATCGTTTTTGAATCTGGCGTATAAACCTTCTCCATCGGTAACGCTGCTTCTACACTGCTTTGCGCTTCCGGAACTGGGCACGGCGCAATTTCAATATTGGCCGCATAGCCGCAATGCTCACAATACACCACTGTATTTTCCCCGATGTCTGCTAAAGCGGTGAATTCATGGGTTTGACTGTCACCGATAGCACCGCCGTCTGCTTCAATAGGACGGAATTTCAAACCGCAGCGATTAAAGATATTGGTATATGCCTGGTACATATCCCAATAGCATTGGTCCAATCCCTCTGGATCCCGGTCAAAAGAATACATATCTTTCATCACAAATTCTCTGCCACGAATCAAGCCAAAACGAGGCCGTTTTTCATCCCGATACTTATTCTGAATTTGATATAACCGTAAAGGCAGCTGACGGTAGGAATTAACCTCATTGCGCACCAAATCCGTAATCATTTCTTCATGGGTGGGCCCTAAACAAAACTGCCGCTCATGACGGTCCGTCACTTTAAACATTTCAGCACCATAAGCATTCCAACGACCAGTTTCCAGCCACAGTTCAGCAGGCTGCACAATGGGCATCAAAAGTTCTTGGCAACCAAAGGCGTCCATTTCTTCCCGCACAATATTCTCAATTTTTTGTAGTACCCGTTTGCCCAACGGCAGATAATGATATAATCCCGCAGCGCTTTTGCGGATGAAACCAGCCCGCACCAAAAGCTGCTGGCTGACAGTATCCGCTTCTGCTGGATTATCTCGTAATGTCGGTATTAATGCTTTGCTCATTCTCATAATATGCTTTCTCTCCCCAATTTGTTCTTTATCCTTACTTTACTTTTATGAAAAGACAGCTTATAACAGCTTGTCCAATTCCTCCTGAAAGGCAGCCAGTAATTGAGCTTCCGGCACCTTTTTAATAATCTCTCCTTTACGGAAAATCAGCCCTTCGCCTTTGCCGCCAGCAATGCCTAAATCTGCCTCCCGCGCTTCTCCCGGTCCATTTACCACACAGCCCATCACAGCCAGCTTTAGCGGTTTATCTATTTTGCTCACCAACTGATCTACCTGTTCCACCAAATGCTCCAGCCCAATTTGCGTGCGTCCGCAGGTTGGACAGGAAATCAACTCTACACCTTTGGGATACAAATCCAGTGAACGCAAAATTTGCTTAGCCACCGGAATTTCCTGCAACGGATTGCCTGTCAGCGATACACGAATCGTATCGCCAATCCCTTCCGCCAACAAAGTGCCAATGCCAATGGCCGACTTCACCGTGCCATATTTGGCATTGCCCGCCTCTGTCACGCCCAGATGCAGCGGATATGGCACCTGCTGCGCAATCAAACGGTACGCAGCAATCATCAACGGCACATCAGAAGCCTTCAGAGATATTTTTATTTGTTCAAAATTCAAATCTTCTAAAATATGAACATGGCGCATCGCACTTTCTACCAACGCTTCTGCTGTGGGATGCTGATATTGGGCCAACAACTCTTTTTCTAAGGAACCGGCATTGACGCCAATGCGAATGGGAATGCCCAAACTCTCTGCTTTGCTGACAACCTCCCGCACCTTCTGCACACTGCCGATATTGCCCGGATTAATCCGCAGGGCCGAAACACCATTCTCCATAGCCAACAAGGCTAACCGATGATTAAAATGAATATCGGCAATCACAGGTACAGGACTTTGTTTGCAAATTAGCTTCAACGCCTGCGCCGCTTCCTCGTCAGGTACGGCCACCCGCACCAATTGGCAACCAGTCTCGGCTAATTGCCCAATTTGTCGCAAAGTTGCCTCTGCATTACGCGTATCGGTATTGGTCATGGACTGGATACTGATTGGATAGGCAGAGCCAACACCCACTGCGCCAATCTTAAAATTGCTGGTTTCTCTTCTCTGCAACGACTTCACCTTCTTTTATGATGTAAATAATCGCATAATGTCTTTGTAGGTTACAAATAAAATCAATAGCATCATCAAGGAAAACCCGATAAAATTAACATAGCCTTCTTTCATGGGGTCGATGGCTTTGCCGCGAATTGCTTCTATCAATAAAAAAATCAGCTTACTGCCATCCAAAGATGGAATAGGCAGTAGATTAATCACAGCCAGATTGATGGACAACAACGCAGCCAAATTGAACACATAGACCCAACCAGCTTTCGTTGACTGGTCGATAATCTGCACAATGCCGACTGGCCCAGTTAAGCCTTCTTCGTCATCCATAATATCAATTTTCCCTGTAAATAAATCTCCCAGCACGTCTACCATCGCAGTAGTCATCTGCCAGGTGGCGTTGCAACCCAACTGTACGCCCCGAATTGGACCCACAGCCTTACGCTCTGCCGATGCAGCATAAATACCCAATAAGCTTCGGCTACCATCCTCGCTCAGAACAGGCTGAATCTGCAACTCAAACTGTTGCGTCTGCCGTTCTACCGTTACACGGAGTGCCTCATCGGTCGAGGCATCCATCACCAGCCCATTCAATTCCTCCCACGTGGTCACAGGTTGGCCATTTACAGCCACAATTTTATCGCCTGCCTGCAGACCGGCTGCAGCGGCAGGACCGTCTTCAACCACGGCCGAAATAGTCGTATCAGGATTTTCAATGGGTACCGCTTCTCCCAATACTATAAACATGACACTAAAAATCAAAATAGCAGTCACCAAATTCATGAGCGGACCAGCAGCAGCAAAAATCATGCGCTGCCAAACCGGACGGTTCTGATAACGCCGCGCTTCCGGTACATCAATGGGTTCGATGCCCTTTCTTTCCTCTTCCTCTACATCCTCGCCCAGCACACGTACATAACCGCCCACAGGCAACAACCGCAACGAATAGCGAGTTTCTCCATAACGTTTAGAAAAAAGCTGCGGCCCCATCCCAATACTGAATTCCTCTACATACATGCCTGATATTTTTGCTGTAATGAAATGACCAAACTCATGCATGGTTACCAAACCGGCAAAAATCAAAATGGCTACAATCGCTGTCAACATTTCAAACGCTCCTTTTCAGCAACATCTTACCGACGATGCTGCTGCACAAATTGCTGCGCCTTCTGCCGCGCCCAGCGGTCAAGCTCCATCAGATGGGCAAAGCTGTCAATCTCCACGGGAATATGCTGCTCTACCACCCATTGTACCAACGCCGGAATATCCATAAAACCAATCTGCTCCTGCAAAAAAGCGGCTACTGCTACCTCATTGGCACCATTTAATATGGCAGGCGCCGATTTCCCTATACGACCCACAGCATAGGCAAGCGCTAAAGCAGGAAATTTCTCAAAATCAGGCGCATAAAACTCCAGCCCAGCCAATTGCGTAAAGTCCAGCTTAGGAAATGGATTTCCCTGTCGTTCCGGCCAAGTTAAAGCATATTGGATGGGAATTCGCATATCGGCCCGCCCCAAATGGGCCAACACCGAACCGTCCCCATATTCCACCATAGAATGAATGACACTCTGCGGATGCACCAGTACCTGAATGTGATCATAATCCACATCAAATAACCAGTTGGCTTCAATCACTTCTAATCCCTTATTCATCAAGGTAGCCGAGTCAATGGTAATCTTTCGCCCCATAGACCAATTAGGATGCTTTAGCGCTTGCTGAGGCGTTACCTGATACAACTTTTCCTTCTCCCAGGTGCGGAAAGGGCCTCCGGAAGCAGTCAGCAAAATTTTGCTGAGACATTCACTGTTTGGTTCAATACATTGAAAAATAGCCGAATGCTCGCTATCTACTGGCAAAATCTTGGCGCCGCTTTTTTGCTGAGCCTTGCGCACCAAACTGCCGCCGGAAACCAGTGTTTCCTTATTAGCCAGCGCCAAATCAATGCCCAATTCCAGTGCCTTTAGCGTTGGCTCAATACCGGCTGCACCACTCATAGCACCCACCATCATATCAACGGGAAACTGCTCTAGCGCCTTCAGTACGCCATCCATACCGGACAGCACCACCAGCTTTGGATTGGTGTTTTCTTGCTGAAATTTGGCAAAGGCCTTAGGCTCTGTCACTACTACACAAGCCGGCTGATATTTCTCTGCTTGCTTCAATAAAAGCTGCCAATTGCTGTGCCCTGCCAAAAGTACTACCGCAAAACGGCCTGGAAATGCATCTACTACTTGCAAGGTCTGGGTACCAATGGAGCCCGTTGCCCCTAAAATCGCCAATCGTTTCACTCTATGTCACGCCCTTCTTTAATATGCCCCAAAATACTGCGCAATAACAATTCCATAATACAGCACCGGCGCAGCCAGCATAACGCTATCAAACCGGTCCAACACGCCGCCATGACCGGGAATAAGCTTACCAGAATCCTTTACGCCATAATAGCGTTTCATTAAGCTTTCAATCAAATCGCCAATTTGCCCGATTATAGAAATGACAACGGCGATCATCACCACTGTAACAGGCGGCAACATACGAACATATAAATTTAACAAACTGAGCAAAACGCAGGTGGTTACTATCCCGCCAATGGAACCCTCCACCGTTTTTTTAGGACTAACACGGGGACATAACTTATGCCTGCCCAGGAAACGACCCACAAAGTAGGCTCCTGAATCGCTGCTCCAGATAGCCACAAACAAATATAGCACCAATAACCGCCCATTTTCCAAACCGTCTAATGCAATGAGATGGGCCATCGTCCAACCGATATAAATCAATCCCAAAAAATTGATTGCGATATCCTCCACATTAAAAGCCGGAAATTGAAACACTGCTACTGCAAACACAATACAAAAAGTAAGCAAAATTCCCAGTGCTGTCCAGTTTTCCCATTGCAGATAACTGCCCAGCAACATCAACCAAACGCCCAATAGCACAGGCACCAACAAAAACTGTTGCTTGCCGCCAGTCATGCGAGCGAGTTCATAAAGACCGACGGTAGCCAACACAGCTATCATAAAGGCAAAAGCACCGCCGCCTAAATAAATAAAAAATAATAAAATCGGAAGCCCTACCAGCGCACTGATAATTCTTGTTCCCATCCTGGCTCAACTCCTTTTTTCGCCTAATCCACCGTACCGCCGGTCTCGGTTTTGATATTCCCAAATAGCCTGCCATAGCTGCTCCTTGCCAAAATCGGGCCATAGCACATTGGTAATCCAAAACTCACTGTAGGCAATCTGCCACAGCAGAAAATTACTAACTCGCAGTTCACCAGATGGACGAATTAACAGGTCTGGATCGGGCTGACCTTTTGTATAGAGATAATTGGCAAACAACGCTTCGTCAATATCCTCCCTATTCAGTCTGCCAGCCTCCACCTCAGCGCAGATAGCCTTAGTGGCCCGAATGATTTCCTGCCGCCCGCCATAATTTAACGCTACATTTAAAATAATATGGTCATTCTCTCTGGTTTTTTCCTGCGCAAATAGGATTTTTTCATAGGTTTTTCCCGTCAAGCGGCTGATATCACCAATGGGATGCACCCGCACCCCTTTTTCGTGCAAATAATCAATTTCCTTATCAATAAACTCCACAATCAAATCCATCAGCGCATGTACCTCATCGGCCGGTCTCTTCCAATTTTCTGTGGAAAACGCATACACCGTTAAATACTGAATTCCCAGTTCATCCAGCGCAATAATCACACTCTTTAAAGCTTGCACGCCTACACGGTGGCCAGCCGTCCGGGTCAACCCTTTGCTTTTGGCCCAGCGCCCGTTACCGTCCATAATAATGGCGATATGCTTTGGCATTGGTCTTTGCTGCAATGTTTCCAATGTTACTTTCATAATATTCTCCCTTATAAAATCACAGACCAGACAGCGCCTGTAGAAAATTTACAGTTGTTTCTATTATAATATGTCCCCCGGCATAAAGCAAGAATGACACAGAATTTTCTCTTCCCGTTCCATCACTTTGACAACTTTTTTTTCTGCTTTTGACAAAAAAACTCCTTTTTTCTATGTAGGCTTTTCCATGTCCACTACCAACAAATCACATTTGCTTTTCGGTTTCCCAGATTTTTCACCATTCTTTACAGACTATTTTCTCTCTGCTACAATAAAAAACGGCAATGAAAGGCTGAAAAGTTGATAATTTGTTGAACTTTTTATACTAATCTGAAACAGATAGGAGGGATGCTATCTTGCAAACACTTTTAGTGGTAGACGATGAAACCGACATTGTGACCATGCTGCAGCAATTTTTTACCGGCAGAGGATATCAGGTGCTGACCGCTTGCGACGGCCCCTCGGCCATTCAGCAGGCAGTTCGCCAGCCCGATTTAATTTTACTGGATATCAACATGCCAGATTTAGATGGCCTGGAGGTCTGTAAGCAAATTCGTCAGCATGTGTCAGCACCTATTTTATTTTTAACGGCCCGCATTAACGATACTGACAAAGTGGCTGGCTTTTCTGTTGGTGGTGATGACTACATTGTGAAGCCATTCTCCCTATTGGAGTTGGAAGCCCGGGTGGCAGCGCATCTACGTCGGGAAGTGCGCCGTCAGCAGGAATGCCAAGTCAAATTCAGTGGCGGTCTAGTAATTGATTATGGACAACACATCGTCTTATTTGCCGGTCAGCCAATTCATTTCGCCAAAAAAGAATTCGCAATTATAGAGTTGCTGTCCCAAAATGCTGGACAAATTTTCGACAAGGAACGAATCTATGAGCGTATTTGGGGCTACGACAGTGAAGGTGATGCCAGCGTAGTAGCTGAGCAAATCCGCCGCATCCGCAGTAAACTGGCTGCAGTTACCGAAGTGCATTATATCGAAACAGTCTGGGGGTGCGGATATAAATGGCTGCGTTGAAACAGTATTTCCACAATCTATCCTTACGCCGGAGCATTGCCTGTTACATTTTATCCTTTGCGTTATTAGCTTTTTTACTGAGTATCCTTACCAGTATCGGTTGTCAAATCGCCTGTGAAACCATTTATGCCCAATATCCGCCTAATGGAGAAAAATATTATCTCACTACCGCCAGCGGACAGCAGTTGGGCGAAGGTAGCTATATCGGTACTACCCCTGTTTCCTATTCGCGCCAACATGAACGGCTGCTGTTGTTACTGGAATGGCTGCCCAGTTTAGCCATTCCCCTTTACTCGTCGTTGTGTCTGTTGGCGGCAATTTTGCTTTTTTACCGCAACAAATTACAAACGCCTTTGACTTTACTAGAACAAGCAGTACAACAAATTTCAAACAACAATCTGGATTTTACTATACAATATGAAAATGCCGATGAATTAGGCCATCTCTGTCATTCCTTTGAAACCATGCGCGCCGCCCTTTCCCAAAGCTACAGTCAAATGTGGCGGCAGGTAGAGCAGCGGAAACAGCTCAACGCTGCTTTCGCCCATGATTTGCGCACACCATTGACCGTCCTCAAGGGCCATAACCAGATGCTGCAGGAAAGCGACCAACTCCACATCAGAACAACAGCTCTGGTCATGGAGCGTCAACTCACCCGTTTGGAACGCTATGTAGACAGCATGAGCCAGCTACAGCAATTGGAGGACTATGTACCCTGTTACCGACCCATACCACTGGAAAAATCCAGCGCATTGTGGCAGCAATCAGCCATTCTTTATTGTCAACACCAGCAAATAACTTTGCAATGGCAAAATTATTGCAGTACGGCCATTATAACACTGGACAGTGAATTAGTCACCCAAGTGTTAGAAAATCTACTGTCCAATGCAGCGCGTTACGCCCGAAAGAAAATTACCGTTACATTGCAAAATAGCTGGCAAGCGAACAACAAACAAGCTCTATGGGGCCTTATACTCGTTGTCACAGACGACGGACCTGGTTTCTCACAGGAAAGTCTGCAGAAAGCCACTGTCCCCTATTACACCGAACAGAAGCAACACGGACAGCATTTCGGCTTAGGTTTAACCATCTGTCAATGTCTCTGCCATTGTCATGGCGGCTGGCTGCATATCAGCAACACCGAGCAAGGTGCTCAGGTGACGGCATTTTTTGCCGCAGAAAAACAATAGCTTACAATAAAAAAGTGATTGCAGAAAAACGAAACGCTTTGCCTGCAATCACTTTTTTATTGATTTATAGAACTTTAACCTAACAACTATTCTATTATAATTTCCACTGTTTCTGCTCGGTATGCAGCAGATGATGGGCTCTTTCTGATAACGGACTGCCCAAATAATTGTGATATAAATCCAATACCGCCGGATTTTCATGAGAGAACCGCAGTGGATTGGCATCATCTAAAGCATACAGCTTCTGTCCGCGGCTACCATAATATTCACAGCCTTCATGAATAGGCTGCCCGCCTCCACCGGCACAGCCGCCTGGGCAAGCCATAATTTCCACAAAATCATAATAAGCCTGCCCCTTGCGGATAGCTTCAATCAATTTGCGAGCATTGCCTAAGCCGCTGGCTACCGCTGTTTTTACGGTAACGCCGCCCATATCAAAGTCGGCTTCACGCCAATCGGCACCTCCCCGCACCGCTGTAAAAGCGTCCACAGCAGGGTTTTTACCACACACCAGATAATAAGCAGAGCGCAATGCAGCCTCCATTACGCCGCCAGTGGCGCCAAAAATTACCGCTGCACCGGTGCCAACACCCAAAGGCTGGTCAAAATCTTCCTCCGGTAGCTGGCTTACATCGATGTTAGAAGCTTTCATCATGCGGGCAACTTCCCGAGTTGTCAGCGATACATCCACATCAGCGCCTGCCCCGGCATCGTTTACCGCTTCTACGCCACATTCATACTTTTTCGCCACGCAGGGCATCACCGATACACAAAAAATCTTTTCAGGTTCCACGCCCAGTAGCTGCGCATAATAACTCTTGGCCACAGCGCCAAACATTTGCTGCGGTGACTTGGCTGTAGACAACTGGCCCACCATATCAGGATATTGCGTTTTCAAAAATCGTACCCAGCCGGGACAGCAAGAGGTGAACAATGGAAATTGATGGGAATTTTTATTTTTCAACATTTCCACCAATTCGGAACCTTCCTCCATAATGGTTAAATCGGCGCTAAAATTGGTGTCAAATACATAATCAAAGCCCATACGGCGCAACGCCGCAGCCAATCGTTTTTCAGTAGCTTGTTCATCGGCTAAACCCAAGCCTTCACCCCAAGCAGAACGCACCGCTGGCGCTACCTGTACAATGGTAATCTTTTCTGGGTCAGCCAAAGCGGCAAATACCTTTTCGCTGTCATCTCTGGCCCGCAATGCCCCCACTGGACAGTGGGTGATGCACTGGCCGCACAGCACACAGTCGGCTGCTTCTATATTGCGGTTGCCAGATACAGCCACCGTAGTCCGTCCGCCGGTGTTGGCAATGTCCCACACGCCAATGCTTTGCACCTTATTACAAACTTGAATACAACGCATACATTTTACACAGCGAGCTTCATCCCGAATCAGTGGAAACGCTTCGTTCCACTTGCCTGCCTTCACCTTCTTGGAATAAGAAATTTCCAGGATGCCCAGATCATTGGCAATCTTTTGCAGCACACAGTTGCCGCTTCTGGAACAGTTGGCGCAACGGCAATCGTGTTGGGATAAAATCAACTCGGTGTTCAACTTGCGAGCGGCCCGTACTTTCTCAGTATTGGTAGCTACCACCATGCCCTCTTGCACCTTTGTGTTGCATGAGGATACCAGCC
>CABQBF010000048.1 GCA_902462325.1 uncultured Peptococcaceae bacterium | reverse complement strand
TGACAAAGACGGACAGGCAAAAAATTGTCCGAAGCCACGGAGGGATAGGGCAAAGGGTAGCAAAAAAATGGATAGGGCAAAGGGTAGCAAAAAAAATCCAATGGGTAGCAAAAAAATCCGAAGTAGAAGTAGTAGAAAAAATCGAAGTTATAGCAAAAAGAAAAAATCAAAGCATAACAAAAACAGATTATTTTCTTTCCGGCAAAGAAGAATTTAATAAATCGCCGGCTCGTACACCTAAAGCATCGGCGATATTGTAGAGTACCTCCACAGAAAAGGGCCGCACAATATTAGGCGCTTCGATGGAGCTTAAATGAGAGCGACTAATTTTTGCTTTTTCAGCAAGCTGTTCCTGGGACAGACCTTGCATCTTGCGAAGGGCAGCAATCGTAAGTCCCAATTCGATAAAACGGTCGCGATTGCAGAATTGCACATCTTTACTCATGATAGTTCGCCCTCCTCGTCGTGTAGTATACAAGGCTTATTATAATTTTTTGTTTCATTATTTTCTGCACATGTTATTGAGCGATTGACTAATATATTGAGCAAAAATATAATATAAATAGAGTTTGCTCTAATTAAGCGACATTTATGTGATAGCATGAAAGTAAGGAACAAGCCGTCATACAAGAAGGAGAGATACTTTATGGAAAAAGAATTGTCCATTCTAACGGAGAAACAACGAGAAGCCTATTTGCTGCGGAAAGAAGGTAAGACCTATCGGGAGATTGCGGAGAAGCTAGGCTGCACCCCATCGGCAGTTCGCTGCCGCATCCATGATGCCCAAACGCGGCTGCGTCAATATGAGCAATACCATGCAGAACAGGAACGGAATAATGAGCCAGCCGATTTTACTTTGACGAATGGAGAGCTAAAAGCCCTCGTTACCGCGCTGGAATTGCTGGAAATGCGCATGGAAAGCAAAGCAGGCAGCGGCAAGCTGCAGGTGCAGGATTGACGAGGTCGTTTGCCCTATGAAGCAAAAATCGTACAGGATTTATTAAAACGGGCCAGAGAAGCCACCGGAGGAAAACAGCTGAGATTTTGGTAGAGAGGCGGGCGCTTAGGATAGAAGCTGCACTTACGCTGGTCTTTTTCGCCTCTGGCGTCGTTGTTTTGAATTTTCCTCCCTTGCGCACCATTACACCCGACCAGAAGGGCGTCGGGCGCGCGTCGCTCAGAAACTCCAAAGCCGCCTAGCCAGAAACGAAAAATCCTGCGCTTAGGATAACAACAGCAAAAATTTACTGGCCTGCGGCCAGCGGGCCGTTTCCAAGGGTCTTCCGAGGGATAGAACGATACTGTCACCCTGAGCTTGTCGAAGGGTCTTCCGAGGGATAGAACTGGACAGAAGGTCCTTCGCTCCGCTCAGGATGACAAAGATGGGCGCGCAGGATGACAATCAGAGCACTTGCTGCCCTTCTATGGTTTTAGAATCCCCGCTACCTTTGCCCAAATTCCGACTTGGGGCGGACTGTGACGTAGCTTGTGCAAAGCGTGATGAACGTCAGTTCAGCAAAGCTGCACAAGCAAGGAACTGTCCGAAGCCACGGAGGGATAGGGCAAAGAGTAGCAAATAAAATCGCAAAGAGTAGCAAAAAAAATAAAATAAAAAAACTGCCTGATTGTACAGGCAGTCCCTTATGCTTATTCTTCGTTATCGGGTTTTTTGATATAACGCTTGTTGATGACCGACAGGCAAAAGTAGAACAGCACCATATACAGTAATAATGCGACGAGGAAGAGACGGTTCTCCTGCATATTGGGAAACAGACTACTGTAGAAGAAGCCTAATACGCCCAGCGAAACAAGCAGCGTTCCCAGTTGACGGGAGTAGGTCATGGCGTAGCCGGGAATGGCGCATTGTTTGGCGCTTTTATAGGGGACAAACAGACCGTAGGCGCCATAAGGAATGGCCAGCAAGGCTACATAATAGCCGATATAGGGCCGGAATTTGATAAAAATGACAACGGCCAGCACCACAGCGATAATCAGACCAATCCGTGTGAGTTTGGCTTTTTTGGCTTCTTTCTCCTGCTGCTTTTGCTGCTGTAATTCTTTTTGCTGTTTCTTTTTCTGGGTGGCGTTTCTTTCTTTGGACACGATGCAAAACTCCTTTTTTCTTAGATAAGCTGGGCTAGCTGCTGGAGAACCAGCGCGGCGTCGGCATTGATGGAAACCGATTTATCGGCAATGGGGCGGGGAATTTCCGGATAGGCGATTTCTTCCTCGCTGTCGGGATAATCGGCGGTGATGCGGAAAAATATGACCTGCTGCCGCTCTCCGGTGATACGCTCAAAGGGAACCCGAATAACGCCGGGCGAGTTAAAGCCCACGCCGATTTCTATAATGCAAAGCAAACCGTCTTCCGATTGATGGAGCCATTGCTGATAAGCGGCTTTTTCCTGCCCGTATTGGGGATAATCCCGAAAGGCCAGCCGCAGCGGCGCACCGCAGTGAGGGCAATAGGGCAGCAGCGTGTCGGGAATGGAAAAATCGGCAGGCCGCGTGTGGGCCAGCATTTGCTGCATCACAGGCCAAAAGGGCCACACTGCCGTTGTACAGCGCTGGCTGCAGCAGAGCAAATCATAGGTGCCCTGATACTCAAACACGCGCTGCGCCGGAAAACCGTTGCGCAGGAATTGCCGGTCCACATTGGAGGTGAGAATATCATAATTTTTGCCCTGCAAAATTGCTTTTAGCTGCTGATATAACGGCAGCGGCGGCATCTCCCAGCGCACGCGGCTGATATGGCTGGCGTAATAGGCCCATTGCTGGGCCGCCGTCCAACTGCGAAAGCTAATCATCTGATATTCGCTGCGTAATCCGCGGGCGGCCCAGTAGGGATAACGCTGCCGAAAGACGGTTTCATCGGCATAGCTGAGTCCGGCGGCCGCCGATAAGCCGGCGCCTGCTCCCAGCAGAATATAGTCGGCTGTCTGGATGGCTTCTGCCAGGCGCTGGATGCTTTCGGACAGGGCTGCTGATAGGGTCTGCAAGTTCCATTCCTCCTTTGGGCGGGAATATCCTTTCTTTTGTTCTATTTTAGCATAGAAGCCGCTGTTTGAACAGGCGTGTAATTTTGTTACTTTTTCTAAAAATGCTGCACACAGAGTTATCACAAAGGGTTGCTATTGTAATAACAGGATAAAAATTACAGTGATAGAGTCGAAAGGAGCGGATTTCCTTGCAGAAAGGCTTGGTACGAAAAAAACTGGTGGCGGCGGCTTGTGCTGCAGTACTTGTGGCGGCGGCAGGCGGCCTGTTCTGGTGGCAAGGCGGCAGCAGGACAGAGGATGTGGCGGCAACCCGAGAAGAAGTGGTAACGCGGGGCAGTATTATTTCCAGCTTATCGGAGGAGGGCACTGCGTCGGTGACAACGCAGACCACCGGACTGGATTTGAGCGTGACGTTAGATGACGAAACACGGCTGGATTTGGACGTAAAGGTGGAGGATGTGCTGGTGCGGGCTGGCGAGCATGTATCGGCAGGTGACGCGCTGTTTATTCTGGACCAGACCTCGTTGAATAAGGCCATGAACACACTGGACAACGCTTATCAGGAAGCGCAGCTCAAAGCGGACGAGGCGGCGTTAAATCTGACGCTGGGTACCGCAGCGGCAGAACAAACCAGAACGGAAAGTTTGAGCGACGGCGCGGTGGCTTCCGGTGTGTACGAAAATACCATAACGGAGATGGAAACCAAGTTGGCGCAGTACGAAAAAAATCTGCAGGAAACCCAAGAGGACTACGACAACTATGCAGAGCTGCTGGAACTGTACAATGTGCGCACCGCTACCAGAAACAACATGAAAAGTCTGGTAGATCATTACGAAGAAGCGCTGGAGGCTTTACAGGATTTTTACGAAGATTACAACGACACCAACGCCGATTATAAAGCAGCCTACAACAACTATAAAAATCAACTGAGTTCTTTGACGGAGGCGTTGGAGAAAGCGGAGGCGGAAAAAGACGCCTATGCCGACAGTGAGGAAGAGTCGGGCAAATATGGAGATGCCTATGACACTGCGGTAGATAATTTTAATAAAGCCATTGAGATTATCAACAAATATCAATCGGTAGTCGATGAATATGATACGCTGGAGGAACGCATCGAAGATGCCGAGGATTGCCTGCAGGAAGCGCAGGAAGCCTATAACGATTACAACGAAGATTATCAGGACTGGTACGGCAACACCACCTACAGCGAATTGCAGCGCAAGGTGAGCCAACTGCAGTTGGACATTGAGACAACTCAGTTGACCTATGACAACTACAAGCTGTTGTATGAAAGCAACAAGGAAATGGCGGAAAGCACCAAAAACAAAACGACGGTGTCGGCAGAAACAGCCGATTTGTCCTATCAGAGTACGGTGAACAAGCTGCAGCAGGAAGTGTTAAGCACCCAACTGACAGCCAGCAATCTCTATGATTATGTGCAGGAGCTGAATGGCTGCTTACAGGATAATGTGATTGTATCGCCTTGTGACGGGCTGATAACCAATATTGGCTTTGAAGCCGGCGATAAGATTGATTTAACGCAGGATGTGATTACCATTGCCCAGAATGACAGCATTTCCATTATGCTGTCCATTGACCAGGACGATATCACCAATGTATCGTTAGACCAGCAGGCTTTGGTGACCTTTGACACCTCCGAAGAAACCTTTGAGGGCAAAGTGGACGCCATCAGCGTATCGCCCATGATGGCCGGCGCGCCTACGGTCAACTATACAGTTACCGTGGTGGTAGAGGGCGAAGGACTGGAGGATATTTATGAAGGGATGAGCTGCACGATAGAGCTGGTATCGGAGCGGGTGGATGATGTGCTGATTGTTCCCAAACGGGCCATCACCACAGAAGGCGGAAAAAGCTATGTGCAGTTGAAGCAGGCAGACGGCACTGCTGTGCAGCAGGAGGTAACGCTGGGCTTCACCGACGGCACCAATTATGAAGTGCAGGCCGGTTTAGAGGAAGGCGATATTGTACTGATTGGCAGCAGTATCAATAACAATAACAGCAGCGGTACAACCAGCGGCAATCGGGAAAGCGACAGGCCGGAAGGCATGGACAATCCAGAGGATCCGACAGAGGGCTTTTCTGGCGGCCGGCCGTCGGGCAATGAAGGAGGCATGACCAGTGGCGCTCCGGGAAATTCTTAATCTGGTTTGGATCAATATTGGCGGCAATAAATCCAAAGTGCTGCTGACCTCGCTGGGCATCATTGTAGGCGCCGCCACCATCGTGATTGTCATTGCCATTGGATTAGGCGGACAAAAGGACGTGCAGGAGCAATTCAAAAATCTCAATGCCGGAACCATCACCATCGCCGATAACAGCGGCGCTTCTTCCTCCGGCGGTATGGGAGGCATGGGTGGTATGATGGGCGGCGGCATGCCCGGCGGGGGCGGCAATCGCGGTGGAAACGCCGGCGGCGGCCGCGGCGGCATAGGCGGCGGTATGATGGGTGGCATGCCCGGCGGCATGGCGGGCGGTGTAGAGCAAATCAAAAAGACCACCTTCACAGAGGTCGATTTGGAAGAGCTGACCTATTTTATTCCCAATATTGAAAGCATTACCCTGCTGGTCAGCGGCAGCAGCGATGTGGAGGGCGGCACTTTGGAAGAAGAATTGTCCTCCACCATTGTAGGCGCTACCAGTCAATATGTGGAGATTACCAATTTGGAATTGCTGATGGGAGAATTTTTTACCGAGGAAGAGAATGAAGCGCTGGAACGGGTGGCTGTGCTGGGCTATGACGCGGCGGTAAGTATTTTTGAAAATGTATACGACGCTTACGGCAGCCAAATTAACATCAACAGCAAAAAATATACGGTGATTGGCGTGTTGACCGAAACAGGCTCGACCGTATCGGATATTACTTTGGACAGCGCCATCTTTGTACCCTATAACAGCGCAGTCAAATATGTGCTGGGTTCCAACAATGCCAGCCCTAAAATTGTGGCGGTGGCGGAGGATGTCAACCAGATAGAGGAAACCATCAGCAATATGGAAACGCTGCTGACGGAGTTGTATCCCAAAGGCAGCTTTACCGTCACCGATGCTGGCAGTCAGGTGACGGCCAGCCAGCAGTCTGCCAACACCATGTCTATTTTGCTGATTGCGGTGGCCAGCGTGGTGTTTGTGGTGGGCGGCATTGGCATTATGAATGTGCTGTTTGTGTCGGTGAAGGAACGCACCAGAGAAATAGGCATTTTGAAAGCGCTGGGCAGTTCCCGCAAGGATATTTTGCTGCAATTTTTGCTGGAAGCCAATTTTATCAGCATTTTAGGCGGCATTGTCGGCGTGGCGGTGGGCTATCTGCTGATGCCGGTGGTGCGGCTGAGCGGTATAAGCGTGGTGTCCTCCACGGCGGCTTCGGTAGTTGCGCTGCTGTTTGCCATTTTCACCGGCACGGTATTTGGCTTTTATCCAGCCTGGCAGGCCGCTTGCTTAAAGCCCATTGAAGCGTTAAATCATGAATAAAAAAGATGGACAGAAAAAACAGAACAGAAGGAGTGCGGACCATGGAACCGTTGTTGCAGCTTGACCATATCAATAAGTCCTATCGTTTAGGGGCAGAACGGGTGCAGGTGTTGTTTGACATCAATTTGCAGGTGATGCCCGGCGATTTTATCGCCATTTTAGGGCCGTCCGGCTCAGGCAAATCGACGCTGATGAATATTATCGGCTGTATGGATACGGCCGACGACGGCGCCTATTATCTGAACGGCGAGGCGGTGCATGCTGCCAGCGACGCCCAGATGACCCGCATCCGCAATCAGCATATCGGTTTTATTTTTCAGCGCTATCAGTTAATCCCCAAATATGATGTGCTGCAAAATACCATTATGCCTCTGTTAATTCGCGGCGTGAGCCGCAAAAAGGCGGTGGCCATTGCCGAAGAAAAGTTGGAGCTGCTGGGCATGAGCCAGCGGCTGCACCACAAGCCCAGCGAATTATCGGGCGGGCAGCAGCAGCGGGTATCCATCGCCCGGGCGTTGGTGGGCAATCCGGCCATTTTATTGGCCGACGAACCGACCGGCGCTTTGGATTCCAAAACGGGCCAAGATGTGTTACAATTATTTCAGGAACTGAACGACATGGGCAACACCATCCTGATGATAACCCATGACCCCTCTGTAGGCCAGCAGGCCAAGCAGATTGTCCGCATCATCGACGGACGGCTGTATACAGAGCAGACAGCCATACCCTCCTAAGCAGACAGCGGCCTGTTTGCTTGATGGATGTGCTGAACATTATGACAACTGCAGTACCATAAAAAAGAATGGTTCTCGCGAATGCAAGGACTGGCTGGCAGCTATCCCTTTCATGCCAGTACAGTCAACCTCCTTTCCTGCATTCGCCATTGTGATAGCCCGGGTTAGCCCCTCTGCCCCGGGCAAACAAATTCCGGTGGTCAGGCTGCAAAAGCCAACTGCCTTTTGATAACGGCGTCTGCAAGAAGTTTCCTTGCAGGCGTTTTTTGCATTGCGCCACACCTTCACTGGTCTTTTTCGGTTTTTTGCTATCCTTCGATTTTTTTGCTATCCTTCGCCTATCCCTCCGTGGCTCTGGACAGTTCCTTGCTTGTGCAGCTTTGCCGGACTAGCTACGCTGTCCGTCACGCTTTGCACAAGCAGCGTCGCAGTCCATCCCAAGTCGGAATTTTGGCGAAGATAGCGGGGAGTTTCTAAACCCATAGGACGGCAGCGAGTGCCCTGTAGCAGAATTTTGATAAAGATGGCAGAGTCAAACAGGGATCTCTCTGCCGCTCTATGGATTTCATACTTGTCCGAAATAATAGCACTTTCTAGCCTTTTCTGGTTTTAGAATCCCAGGCTACCTTCGCCAAAATTCCGACTTGGGGCGGATAATTTTGCAGACTGTCCTAGTCGTGGCAAACGTCAGCGCAGAAATGCGCGCTAGTTTGACAAAGACGGACAGTCAAAAAATTGTCCGATGCCCGACGCTTTTCTAGTCGGGTACACGGAGGAACGGGCGAAGTGTAGCAAAAAAACTGAAGGATAGCAAAAAAGAATCGATGGGTAGCAAATAAAACCAATGGATAACAAACGAAAAAAACCGATAGATAGCAAAAAATCGAAAACATTGCGGCAGCAACCAATCTATGATACAATAACAAAAAATGACAACGAGGTGGCATAAGTATGTTTTCTTCCTATTTGCAACAGGTGCAGCAGCAAAAACCGCTGGTGCATTGCATCACCAACTATGTGACCGTCAATGACTGTGCCAATATGGTACTGGCCTGCGGCGCTTCGCCGATTATGGCCGACGATGGACGGGAAGTGGAGGACATTACCTCCATTTGCAACGGTTTGGTCATCAATATCGGCACTTTGAATGAGCGCACCATTGCCGCCATGATCAAGGCGGGCAAAAAGGCCAACGCTTTGGGACATCCGGTGATTTTGGATCCGGTGGGCGCAGGGGCGTCGGCGCTGCGTACCGACACGGTATTTCAGTTATTGAAAGAAGTAAAATTTACGGCAATTCGCGGCAATATTTCAGAAATTAAAACGGTGGCTTTGGGCACAGGCACTACCAAAGGGGTAGACGCCGATGTTGCCGACGAGGTGAACGCCCAAACGCTGCCCGATGTTTTACAATTTGCCCGCACCTTGGCCAAAGAAACCGGCGCGGTGATTATCATTACCGGCAAGCAGGATCTGCTGACCGACGGCGAGGAAAGCTGCCTGGTTTCCAACGGACATGCCATGATGTCCCGTATTACCGGCAGCGGCTGTATGTTGACCTGTCTGCTGGGCGCTTATCTGGCCGCCAATCCGGAGCAGGCCTTTGACGCCTGTGTGGCGGCTGTGGCCGAAATGGGGCTGGCCGGTGAGTTGGCTCATCAGCCGGGCTGTGGAACGCTGACCTTCCGCACCGGCTTGCTGGACGCCATCAGCACCATGACAGCGGAGCAGTTGGATGGAGGTGCGCGGGTTGAATATCTCTGAGAAAAAATTGACCTTATATGCGGTGACAGACCGTAAATGGCTGCAGGACGGGCAAACGCTGGCCGGACAGGTGGAGCAGGCCATTCTGGGCGGCGTAACGGTGGTGCAGCTGCGGGAAAAGCATGCCAGCGCAGCAGAATTTTTGGCCTTAGCGCAGGAAGTGAAGCAGGTGACCGACCGGTATCAAGTGCCGTTGATTATCAATGACAATCTGGAAGTGGCTTTGGCGGTGGACGCAGCCGGAATTCATGTGGGACAGGAGGATTTGGCGGCAGCGGCTGTGCGGCAAAAAATTGGCGATAAGAAAGTAGTGGGCGTATCGGCCCAAACAGTAGAGCAAGCCTTAGCAGCAGAACAGGCCGGCGCCGATTATCTGGGCGTGGGAGCCGTATTTCCCACCAGCAGCAAGGACGATGCAGTAGAAGTGGATTTCGCTACGCTGCAGGCCATTTGCCAGGCGGTGCAAATTCCCGTGGTAGCCATCGGCGGCATTACTGCCGAAAATATGACCGCCCTGCAAGGTTCCGGGATTGTGGGCGTCGCAGTCATTTCCGCCATCTTCGGCAAGCCCGATGTAAAAAAAGCAGCCCAGGAGCTGGCAGACAAATGGAAAAGCCTGCGGGAGCACTGTTAAACCCATAGAAGAGAACAGTTTTCTCGAAGAAAAAGCAAGGGATAAACTGAAAACCTCGTATCCCTATTGGCTGAGCAGAAAATCAGCATTATCTTTGTATTGGCTACCCCCTATTAAAGCTACCGATACAGAAAACGCTGAAAAAGACAAAAAAATTGGAGCAAAATGTTTCACGTGAAACATTTCTGCTCCAACCATAAGAAAGCGATGGGTGGGCGTATCGTCCACCCATTATGTTATAGAAAGAATTATCATCAAGCGCTGCACATTGTTTTTATAGCAGCGTAATTAAAAAAATATGAAACCTTGCAAACTCCGCCTGCTCTCTTTATGGATAGGGCGGAGTTTTTCTTTCCCCAATTATGATGTGCGGGGTACAAATATAGATAATCCTGCAATGTTTGTTTGCTTTTTTGATTAATTGATATATAATAATTATGTGATGAAATACACGTAAACTGCTATAAATATGTGAAGAGGTGTAAGCGATGGAACGATTGATCTTAAAACAACTGCTGGAATGGAAGCATTCTCCGTATCGCAAACCGTTGATCTTAAAAGGCGTTCGTCAAGTGGGAAAAACATGGGTTCTAAAGGAATTTGGCAGACGATACTATGAAAATATTGCTTATTTCAACTTTGACGAGAACGAAGAATATAAACAGTTTTTTGAAACCACAAAGGATGTTGACCGTATTTTGCAAAATTTGATGCTGGCTAGCGGACAAAAGATTGTGCCGGAAAAAACGCTCGTCATTTTTGATGAGGTGCAAGATTGTCCAAAGGTCATCAACGCGATGAAATATTTTTGCGAAAATGCGCCGCAGTATCACGTTGCCTGCGCCGGTTCTTTGCTGGGAATCGCATTGGCAAAGCCTTCCTCATTTCCGGTGGGCAAGGTCAATTTTATGCAGATTGATCCTATGACTTTTACGGAGTTTTTGCTTGCCAATGGCGATGAGAATTTGGCAAAGTATATGGAAACGGTGGACGTTATAGAGCCGATTCCGGATGCCTTCTTTAATCCGCTTTATGAGAAGCTTAAAATGTACTATGTGACCGGCGGCATGCCTGAATCGGTGCTGATGTGGACAGAAGCGCGGGATGTATCCGCTATGCAGGAGGCCTTGTCAGGAATCATTGGCGCTTACGAGCGGGATTTTGCCAAGCATCCCAATATCAGTGAGTTCCCGAAAATTTCGATGATCTGGAAGTCTATACCGTCTCAGCTGGCCCGGGAGAATAAGAAGTTTCTCTACAAGGTCGTTAAGGAGGGCGCACGGGCCCGTGAGTATGAAGACGCCTTACAGTGGCTGGTAGATGCGCGCCTGGTACACAAGATCTATCGCAGTTCTGCTCCTGGTTTGCCTGTAGCTGCCTATGATGATTTGTCTGCCTTTAAAATTTATTTGGTAGATGTGGGATTACTTCGCCGTTTGGCGCAGCTGTCGCCCACCGCTTTTGGAGAGGGAAACCGTTTGTTTACCGAGTTTAAAGGCGCGCTGACGGAAAATTTTGTGCTTCAGACTTTGCTTACGCAGTTTGAAGTGGTTCCCCGCTATTGGAGCCAAACGAATCCGCCCTATGAAGTAGATTTTCTAATTCAGCGTGAAAATGATATATTTCCCATAGAGGTCAAATCTGAAGCCAATACAAACAGCAAAAGTCTTAAGAAGTTTAAGGAGTTGTTTCCCAATCAGGTAAAGCTTCGTGTGCGTTTCTCGCTGGACAATTTGAAATTGGATGACGATGTACTGAACATCCCGCTGTTTATGGCCGATCATGCAGATCGATTGATTGGGTTGGCTTTGAAACAGAAAAAATGCTGATATACAAGATGATTTTTTGCAAACTCCGCCTGCTCTCTTTATGGATACGGCGGAGTTTTTCTTTGGACTGGCAAACCCGCTTGAAATGCATGTCAAAGAATCTTTGCGCGCGAAAAAAAGCGATTTTTCTTGCGTTATCTATCACCAGCATGGATAATAAAAGTGGGAGGTGAGAGCTTGCAGGTAGGAAAACAGATCGCGCGGATTCGCAAGGAACGAGGCATGAGTCAGGAACAATTTGGCCAGTGCTTTCATGTCACCAGGCAAACTGTTTCTAATTGGGAGAACAGCAAAAGCTACCCTGATTTAGAAACGCTGGTTAAGATGAGCGAACTGTTTGATGTGACGTTGGATTCTTTACTCAAGGGCGATACGCCCATGGTGCAGACCATCGATTGGGAGCGCCGGATGGGCAAATGGTTCAAACGCTTGTTTATTGCTATGGGGATTGTGCTATTATTATTGAATATAATCTTGCCTGCTGTTATACCTCGCGTTACGCCGGAAAAACTGCGCAATGTATCGGAGGGAACAGAGCGGCAAATTGTTATGTATCTCAATTTTCCCAATGATACGCCGTCTCGCGCTATTGTGCGCACCTTTTTGGCAGATGCGTACGACAGTTTTTCAGAAAAGAAGCTGAAGAAGATTCAATCGGAAATTTACGGCAGAATAGAAGGCGACGCTCCGGCAGTCCATTTACAGAATGCTGGTGAAAAAATGTGGGTGGTGTTTCAGGATAAAAGGCACAGAAATATCATGCTTGATGGGCCGCCGAAGATTCGTTTGGAGATTCGCGGCTATGATTCTCTGCAAGCCAAGCCATTGCCGCATAATAAGCTGGAGCCGGTGATCTTTCTGCAATCTGGAACGATGACGCCGACCGATTACGGCTATCTTTGGTGGATCGAGAGTCCCTTTGACGACCAAGCCCATTATGTGCCTCTGCAGGATAAGCCGCAGGACCAGTGGGGTATGGAGATTTGTAGGTATGTAGAGCCCTGCTATGTAGAAGTGCGTTACCAGATTGGGGGCGTTCGCTATGTATCGGTGACATTCTGCAACGTGGTGGACACGTTGGAAAGTGAGGAGAGGTAGATGCAACAATATGCAAAATGCTTTTTGTTTGGCTTATTGCCCTTTGTGCTGACTATTCCGCTATTTATTTTGTATTTTATACCATTGTGGTTTGGTCCGCAGATCAGCACTGTGCTGACCAGCGGTTTTTTGCTAATTTGCTGGGGCATTTTGAGCGCAAAGCTGTTGGACAAGCGGAAAAAAATGCTGCCGCAGCTGCTTTGTTTGCATTTTGCGGCCATGGCTGTCACGCTTGCCGGCATTTTGGATCATATGCAGGGCAGCATGTTGGCTGCAATCGGCCAGTTCTATTATCAGGCCATTTGGCCTTTGCTGATTCAGGTGACCATTTTGTTTGATGCTAACGTAACCGCCTATTATTCGCAAACGCCGTGGACTGTCTATGTAACAGGGTTGATGATGGCGCTGACTTCCAGCGCTATTGGCATGGAGATTAAGAGAAGAAAGCCGGAGAAACCGGCAGAGCGCAGCACAGAGGAGGAAACAGCATGAATCAAATAATAAAACGGATTGGAGCAGTCTTTTTGTTCATACTAGCCATGACTGTCGTTTTTACCGGACTCTATCGGGTGGGCAGTCATCTCGGCTATGTAGCCATGACAAAGGCTTTGACAGAGATCGACACAGCTCAGCTTGAGCAGTTGATTACCGATCAGGAAGAACCGGCAATTATTTATCTGGGGCGGGAAAGCTGTTCCTATTGTGTGCGTTCCAGCGGCAGTATACGGACCATGCTGCGGCAGAATGATGTGTTGACCAACGGAGAAAGCATCGGGCAGTATTATTTTGATACGGACCGGCATAACGACCAGGCGGCGCAGGCTCTGCGCGAAGCCATCGGCGTGCGGGTTGTACCCAGTGTAGTGGTGCTGCGCGATGGAAACTTATCAGTTTACGAAAAAAATTTTGCGCAGCTGAATTTAAACGAAGCTGACAACGGGATGCAAAAGGCAGAAGCCGATTCCCACTCTGGTCTGTCCGTTGCCATTTACGGCAATTGGTGCGGCCTCAACTATGGCGACGGTACTCCCGTCGATTATATGGATATGGTTTGTATGCAGCATACCCAATGTCTGGATGGGCCTAACGGCGTTGCTTATTGCGATGGGATGTTGGTTCAAGCCATCAAAGACCAATTGGAGAGGATGGTCAGTTCTCAAGAAACGGTTGCGAAATTATATTTGAATTATTACATGTTGAAAAACTGGTAAGAGGGAATACGAAGACATATTTTTGCGGTAGGGAGAACGGCGGGACTGCTGCGCAAAGAGAAGCGTGACAGTCCCTTTTCTGTATGCAAAAAAGCAACAGCCGGTTCTCGAAAGAATCCGGCTGTTGTAAAATATAAGTATGCGGTTACCCGTTGAATTTTTTTGAATGACCTTACTTCTCCATGGCTCTGGTTAAGAAGGCTCTGGTGCGTTCATTTTTAGGATGATTGAAAATTTCATCCGGTGTGCCGTCTTCTAAAATGATGCCGCCGTCCATAAATACAATGCGGTCGGAGATATCGCGGGCAAAGCCCATTTCATGGGTGACGACCAGCATGGTTAAGCCGCTTTCGGCCAAGCTCTTCATAACCTTCAGCACCTCGCCTACCATTTCCGGGTCCAGCGCCGAGGTCGGTTCGTCAAAAAGCAAAGCGTCCGGTTCCATGGATAAAGCGCGGGCGATGGCCACACGCTGTTTCTGACCGCCCGATAACTGACGGGGACGGGCGTTGATATATTGCAGCATGCCGACCTGTTCCAGATAGCGTTTGGCCCGTTCTTCCGCTTCCTTGCGGTCTTTTTTCAGAACCTTCTGTTGGCCCACTACGCAGTTCTCCAACACGTTTAAGTTGTTGAAGAGATTAAACTGCTGAAATACCATGCCCACTTTGGCGCAATACTTATGGGTTTTGCCGGAAGTCAAAATATTTTCACCGTGATAAAGAATGGTGCCTGCCGTCGGCGTTTCCAACAGATTGATGCAGCGCAGCAGCGTAGATTTCCCCGAACCGCTGGAGCCGATAATGCAGACAACCTCGCCTTTATGCACATCAAAGTTGATATCCTTTAAGACTTCCCGCGCACCAAAGGATTTTTTCAGATTTTTAATTTGAATAACAGGTTCGTTGGCCATTATTTTACGTCACCTCGTTTCAGGGTGTCAGCGCCGTTAATCACTGGCTCTGTGCCATAGATGGTGTAGGTGTCGGCACCGTCCATCTTTGTTTCCAGATAACGCAGGATTTGTGTAATACTGAAACATAACACAAAGTAAATAACACAAGCAATAAAATATGCAGGGAAGGTTTGGAAGGTAGCACCTGCAGCAGATTTAGTTTGGAAAAACAATTCAGTTACGCTGATTACACTCAATACACAGCTATCTTTGATGTTGATAATGAACTGGTTACCTACAGCCGGCATAATATTACGGATAGCCTGTGGTAAAACGACATAAAGCATAGACTGAAAATGGGTCATGCCAATGGAATGGGTGGCTTCGAACTGGCCATTATCCACGGAGATAATCCCGCCGCGCACAATTTCCGCCATATAAGCCCCTGTGTTAATGGAGATGATAAACATACCGGCTGATACAGGGTCTAATCGTAGCTTGAACATGAAAGCTGCACCGTAAAAGATAACCGTAGCTTGTACCATCATAGGCGTACTGCGGAAAATTTCAATGTAGGCAGATAACAGAAAATTAAAGAGTTTGTACAAAATTCGTTTCACAGCAGGGTCTTCTTTCCGAATGGGAAGTGTTTTATAAACCCCAATCAATAGGCCAATTAGAAAACCAGCTAATGTACCGACGATAGCTAATAAGACAGTAACGCCAGTACCTTTTAAAAGTAGGGTACCATAATTATTTAAAATAACTTGTACCCAATGAAAAAATTCCAAAATAAGTCCTCCTCTCGGAATTATAAGCACTATTTTTATTATAATACAAGAGCCTGTCGAGATACAAGACAGAAAAAAAGAAATTGCCGATTTCAGCAATTTCTTTTTTATAACTTTCTTTCAGATTATTTATTATTCTGCAGTTGGTTGATTTAAAATAGCGTCTTCCATCAACTGGTCGCGTTCTTCTTGAGAAATCCCAGCTAAAACTTCATTTACCTGAGCAGTTAAATCGGAGCCTTTTTTGATACCCATTGCGATAGCAGCATCGTCAACATTGTATTCAAAACCATTTTCTAAATCAAAACCTACATATGCGAAATTGGAGTTTGCAGCACTGGCAGAGATACCTTCTGGACGTTCAGAAACATAACCGTCAATAATACCGCTTTCTAAAGCTACACGCATAGATGGGAAATCAGGCATTGCAGTTACATGTTCTACGCCTTCAATCTGGTCAATGACAGTGTCATGGAAGGTATTTAACTGACCGGTAATTTTAGTGCCAGCAAAATCTTCCAAGGATGTAGCATCAGCATAAGGACCGTCGGCACGTACAACAATTACCAAGTCAGACACATAGTAATTGTCAGAGAAATCAATACTTTCTTTCCGTTCAGCAGTTGGAGACATCCCGGCAATGATGCCGTCGATAACACCGGACTGTACAGCAGGTACTAAGCCGTCCCATTCAGTTTTTACAATGACCAGTTCTTTGCCTAAGCCTTCTGCTACTTTCTTAGCAATCTGCACATCGTAGCCGTTGGCATATCCGCCGCCGCCTTCAATGGCCACTGCGCCGTTGGAGTCATCCTGCTGGGTCCAGTTAAATGGTGCATAGCCGCATTCCATACCGATACGCAGTTGATTGCTGTTTTCCGCTTCAGCCTGTCCATCCTGTTCGTTGGTGTTGGCATTGCTGCCACTGCCGCAGCCGAACATCCCGATTGCCATAGCGCCTACCAAAGCAGCCGCCAGTACTTTTTTCATTTTCATTTTCAAAAATCCCCCTCATAAATGTGAAATCATGTGATACTGAAACGATAGCATAAAAAGCAGTTTTTCGCAAGTGGCGGAAGGATAAAAGAAATTTAATATAGGGTTTCTTTATGGCAATGATGAATTTTATATACAGCTTTTACGGCCTCCCAACGTCGTTACCACTGGCCTAACGACCTTACAATGTATTCGCCGCATAGAATGTAGACAGGAACAAAGCCCATACTGCCGCCTTATGGGTTTCAACCCTCCGCTTCGCTTAGAATGACCGCATAGGGCACTTACTACAGGTCTATGGTTTAAAAAATTCCCCGCTACCTTCGCCAAAATTCCGACTTGCGCCCCACGCTTTTCTGGTGGGTCGGATAGCGCTGTAGGCTGTGCAAAGCGTGACGGACAGCGTAGCTAG
>CABQBF010000047.1 GCA_902462325.1 uncultured Peptococcaceae bacterium | reverse complement strand
GGAAAAGGCGAGCGGGGCTGCGGCGGCGCCGACCGTTCCTCTAATTTGGCTGACGCCTGGGAAGCCATGGTGGGCGCTATTTATCTGGAATTGGGCATTGATGCGGTACGTCCGCTGATTTTACAGCATATTCAGCCCGAATTGGAGCAGGTGCGCAAGGGTCATTACGGCGATTATAAAACCCAACTGCAGGAGCTGGTGCAGCGGCACCGGGAAGATACTGTCAGCTATGAAATTATCCGCGAGGAAGGTCCGGACCATGCCAAACAGTTTACGGCCTGTGTGTATATTAACGGTGTGGTACAGGCAGAAGGGGTGGGCAAAACCAAAAAAGAAGCAGAGCAAAATGCGGCTTGCCGTACCTTAATTCAAATGGGTGCCATTGCACAGTAAAGAGGTGAGTTCATGTATTTAAAGCGATTGGAAATTCAGGGGTTTAAGTCTTTTGCCGATAAGGTGGAATTTGAATTTCCCAGTGGCATTACGGCGATTGTGGGGCCTAATGGCAGTGGGAAGTCCAATGTGGTGGACAGCATTCGTTGGGTATTAGGCGAACAGAGCGTAAAAAATTTGCGGGGCAGTAAAATGGAGGACGTTATTTTCGCCGGCAGTGCGGACAGGCGTCCGCTGGGTATGGCACAGGTATCGTTGACCTTGGATAACAGCGCCCGTATTTTTGATTTGGATTTTGAAGAGGTGACAGTTTCCCGGAGGCTGTATCGTTCTGGGGAAAGCGAATATCTAATCAATAAAGCGCCCAGCCGTTTGAAGGATATTCAGGAATTGTTTATGGATACTGGTTTAGGCCGGGAAGGTTTATCCATCATCAGTCAGGGCAAGGTGGACGAAATTTTGTCGCTGAAGCCGGAGGACCGTCGCGGATTGATTGAAGAAGCGGCTGGAATTATGAAATATAAGTACCGGAAGCGGGAGGCAGAGCGCAAATTAAAGGACACCGAAGAACATCTGGTGCGGGTGCAGGACATCATCAGCGAATTAGAGGAACGGGTTGGTCCGCTGGAGGAACAGGCCGAGAAGGCCAAGCAGTACCGGGCGGGCAAGCAGGAACTGGATCAGCTGGAACTGTCGCTGGAAGTGCATGATATTGCCCGCAATCAGGTGCAGGAGAAGCAGTTGCTGGAGAAAAAAACGCAGCAGGAAGATCAGATGGCGCAACAAGCTGCCGGTTTATCCAGTCAGGACGCCGAACTGGCACAGTTGCGGCTGGAATTTCAGCAGCAGGAAGCGTTGTTTCAGGAACAGCAACAGGCCTTTTATGATTTGCAAAATCAACTAGAGCGGCGCAGCAATCGTATACAGTCCCATGAACAATTGTTGGAGCATACGGTTGAACAGATGCAGAAGCTGCGGGGTGAGCTGGCGATGCAGCAGGCAGAAGCGGCAGCTCTCAAACAAAAAGAGGAAGAACGGCAGCAGCAGGCCAGTCAAGCGGAACAATTATACCGCCAGCAGCAAGCTTTAGTGGAAGAACAGCATAAACAGTTGCAGCAATTGGAGGCCCAATTATCGCAGGCGGCGGCGGAGCAGGAACGGCATAAGCAGGCGGTGTTTGCCAATATGCAGGAGCAGGCCCGCAATCATAATACGTTGCAGCGGTTGGAGCATGAATTATCGGGCAACGGCCGCAGCCGAGAAAAGATGGAAGAAAAGCTGGCTCAGTTGGAGCAGGCTTTGGCGGAACAAAAACAATATGGTTTGGAATTGACAGAGCAGCGGAATGCACTACGGGAGGAGCAGGAACAGCACAACCAGGCTGTTGCAGTCTTAGAGCAGGAGGTAGAGCAGCGTAAGCGGCAGCAGTTTTTGATGCGGCAGGAGCTTAATGAAACCCAAGCTGCTTGGCAGCAGCAGCAATCGAAGGCCAAAGCATTACAGGAGTTGGAAGAAAGCGGCGAAGGGTATCAGTACGGGGTAAAATCGGTACTGGAGCAGAAAAACCGCGGTAAGCTGGAAGGCATTATTGGTACGGTCAGTCAATTGATAAAAGTGCCGCAGCATTTGGAAAAAGCCATTGAAACCACGATGGGCGTCAGCCTGCAAAATTTGGTGACGGAGAATGACCAGCAGGCGCAGGAGGCCATTGCTTATCTGAAAAAAAATAAAAAAGGGCGGGCTACCTTTTTACCGTTAAACACTGTAAAAGGACAACGGCCGGAAGAAGATTTGAGCAATGAGACCAATGTATTGGGGCTGGCAGTAGATTTAATTCAATTTGATGAAAAATATGAAACGATTATGCTGCATTTGCTTGGTAAGGTTTGGGTGATTGGCGATTTGGCTTCGGCGGTGGCCATCGGTAAAAAGCGGGGCTTTCATCATCGTATGGTCACCATTGACGGTGAACTGATTACGCCGGGCGGTGCTTTAACCGGCGGAAATCATGAAAAAGAGCGGGGCGGTTTGTTGGCCCGGCAGAGGCAGATTGCTGAGCTGGAAGTTGAAGTGGCCCGTTTGGCAGAACAGATGGAGCAGCAGAATGGGCAGTTAGACCAGTATTATGTGCAAACTGGCCAAAAAAAGGATGAGATTGCTACATTGCACAGCCAGGACGAAGCTTTCATTCGGCGGGCGGCGCAATTGGAACAGCAGTTAAACCAGCAGGAAAAGGAAACAAGTCGGTTGAGCCGGGAGTTGGAGTTGGAGCGGTTTAATCTGGAAGAACAGCAGACGCTGCTGCAGGAACAGCAAACTGCTTTGGCCGCAGAAACGGTGCGGCAAGTGGAATTGAAGGAACAGGAAACCCAATTAGCCCAACAGGCCGATAGCTTGGAACAGCAGCAACAGCGTTTGCAGCAGCAGCAGAAAAAACAGCAGGAAACCAACAGTCAGGATCGTATTCAACTGGCAACTGCTCAGCAGCGTTGGCAGTTGCTGGCTCAGCAAGCTGCCGATGAAGCGCAGCGTTTGGCGGCGTTGCAGCAGACTTTGCAGGCTAAGGAGCGGGAACAGAACCAGTTAGCGGAACGGAAAGGCCAGTATGAGCAAGAGATTGCCAGCAACAGCCAGCTTGTAAAAGAAGAACAGGCACAGCTATCCCGCCAAAATCAGCAGTTGATGGTTTATCGGGAAACCCGGCAGCAAACGCAGGAACGCATTGGCGCACTGGAAGACGGTGTGCGGCAGAAACGGCAGCAGCAGGAGCGGCTACGGGAGCAGAAATATCAGTTAGAATTGCATTTGAATAAAGTGCAGGGCTATTTGTCCGGTGGATATCGCCGTTTGGCCCAAAATTTCGATTGCACCTATGAAGCGGCGCAGCAGAAAGCCATCGTGTTGGAGAATGTGCCGCAGGCGCAGAAAACAATTCAACAATTGAAAGGGCAGTTGAGCCGGTTAGGGGAAATTAATTTTACCGCCATTGAAGAATTTGAACAGGTACGAGATCGGCTGCAATTTTTGCAGACCCAAATAGGCGATTTGCAGGAGGCGCGCCAGTCGCTGCATAAAGTGATTGCAGAGATGGAAAAAATTATGGCGCAGAAATTTGCCGAAACCTATCAGGAAGTCAACGCCCGCTTTGCCGAGGTATTTCAGTCCATGTTTGGCGGCGGACAGGCTCATCTGGAATTATCGGAGCCGGAGGATTATCTGTTGACCGGCATTGAGATTGTAGCCCAGCCGCCGGGCAAAAAGGAACAGGTGTTAACGCTGCTGTCGGGCGGCGAGCGGGCTATGACAGCCATTGCCTTGTTGTTTTCTCTGCTGACGGTCAAGCCCAGTCCCTTTTGCATTTTGGATGAGATTGAGTCGGCGCTGGATGATGTTAATATTGACCGTTTTGCTCATTTTATCCGGGAATATGCCGAAAAGACCCAATTTATTATTATATCTCACCGTAAAGGTACTATGGAAGCTGCCGATGTGTTGTACGGCGTAGCCATGGAAAATAAAGGGGTATCCCGGTTGATGTCGGTGAAGGTCAGCGATTATGTATAAATTAGAAAAAATGGAGGTTCAAAGAGATGGGATTGTTTTCAAAGTTAAATGATAGCTTGTCCAAAACCAGAAAGGGCTTTGTAGAGAAAATTTTTGATGCTTTTACCGGTAAAGAGATTGATGACGATTTATACGATGAATTGGAAGAGTTGCTGATTCAGGGCGATGTGGGCGTAAATACCGCAGTGGATTTGGTGGAACGGCTGCGGGAACGAGAAAAGCGGGATAAGCTCAAATATGCCGAACAGTTACGGGAAGCGTTGGTAGAAGAAATTGCTGAAATTATGGGTGATGAAAAGGCCACGCTAAATTTAGATAATGATGAACTGAACATTATTTTGATGGTTGGTGTGAACGGCGTCGGGAAAACCACCAGCATAGGCAAGTTGGCCTATTTGCTCAAGCAGCAGGGGCATAAAGTGATTTTGGGCGCTGGCGATACCTTCCGCGCTGCAGCAGCCGAACAGTTAAAGGTGTGGGGCGATAGAGTCGGTGTAGATGTAATTAGCCATCAAGAAGGGGCCGACCCGGCAGCAGTGGTATTCGACGCTATTGCCGCGGCCAAATCCAGAAAATGTGATGTGTTGATTGTGGATACGGCAGGACGGTTACAGAATAAAGCCAATTTGATGAATGAGTTGAGCAAAATGCGCAAAGTGATTGATCGGGAAGCGCCGGGTTGTCTGCAGGAAGTATTGCTGGTGCTGGATGCCACCACTGGGCAAAATGCCATTTCCCAGGCTAAAATTTTTGGCGATGCCACCGGTGTGACCGGCGTTATTTTGACCAAACTGGACGGTACAGCCAAAGGCGGTGTGGTTATCGGTATCCGCTCTGAATTTGATTTGCCGGTGAAGCTGATTGGCACAGGAGAAGCTATTGATAATATGGAATATTTTGATGCAAAAGCCTTTGGGGAAGCTTTGTTTGCCGCTGAGGATAGCCTGAAAGATAACGTGGAAGAGGCAATTGATGATGTGAAAGAAGAAATGGCGGAAATCATAGACGAGGTTCAGGAAGGCTGGCAGGACTTGCAGGAAGAAGTGCAGGATTTTGCAAAAGATGCGCGGGAAGAAATAGAAGAAGTTATTGAAGAGGTAGAAGAAGCTGTAGAAGAAAAGCCTCGTAAGAGAGGATTTTTTGGCTGGGGAGGTCGCAAATGACAGAACAGAGAGAAGCAAATCACAAAATCTGGATTCGCAACACGCAAATACTATCTATGACTGGCGCTGCATTGCAGAGCGGCGATATTTTAATTGAAAATGATAAAATTGCCGTCATTGGTGCAGTGGATGCGCAGATGGCAGAAGGTGCGCAAATCATTGACGGCAGCCGTACCATTGCAATGCCGGGTTTGGTGAATACCCATACCCATGCGGCAATGACGTTGCTGCGCAGTTATGCCGATGACATGGAGTTGATGCCGTGGCTGAATGAAAAAATCTGGCCTGCCGAAGCCAAGTTTGTCAACGAATCTATTTACTGGGGCAGCAGTTTGGCTGTATTGGAAATGATTCAGAGCGGCACTACCACCTTTGCCGATATGTACGACAGCATGCATGAAGTGGCTCGCGTGGTGGACGAGGCAGGTGTGCGGGCCAATTTGAGCCGGGGGTTGCTTGTTTTTTCAGATTCGGAAGGGAAAAACATTCAAAAAAATGTGCGGTTGTATGAGAGTTTTCATAATCGGGCTGATGGCCGGTTAAAAGTTTGGTTTGCACCTCATGCGCCCTATACTTGTCCGCCTGCATATCTGGAAAAAATCGTGCAGGCTGCTGCCGATTGTCATACTGGCGTTCACGTTCATTTGGCTGAAACCCAAGATGAATTGCAGCAAATTCGGGAAGCATACGATAAAACACCGACAGAATATTTGCGGGATTTAGGTGTATTTGAATTGCCTACTTTGGCGGCCCATGGTGTTTATCTCAACGACGGAGATATTGCCATTTTAAAAGAACATCAGGTCAGTATTGCCCACAATCCATCTAGCAATTTGAAGCTGGCCAGCGGGATTGCCAATCTGCCTAAATATATGCAGGCTGGTTTGAATGTAGCTTTAGGTACCGATGGCGCTTCCAGCAATAATAGCTTAAACATGTTCAAAGAGATGACAGTTTGCTCTTTTGCGCAGAAAGTAAACGCGATGGACCCAACAGTACTCCCGGCGGAAACCGTTTTGCAGATGGCAACCATCAATGGGGCCAGAGCCTTGCATTGGGATGATGAGATTGGTACATTAGAAGTAGGGAAGAAAGCTGACATAATTCTGGTGGATTTGGACAAACCCCACTTCGCACCGTGGAACAATTCTGTATCTGATTTGGTGTATGCAGCTCAGGGTGGCGATGTGAAAGCCACCATTGTCAACGGGAAGATACTGATGAAGGATTATGAAGTGCTGACCATGGATACAGAAAAAATTATGGCAGAAGCGACTCGTATAGCCCGCGCTGTATTATAAGCGGCAGTGGCAGGCAGCAAGTTATTTTGGGCTGTGTCAAGAACTTGAAAGCGGCATGGATTTCATTCTTGTAATTTATAAATGATTATGCTAGTATAATAGAGGTGTTTTATGGATTTACAGCATACAATTCTGCTTTTGGTGGGATTTCTGATAGTGTTGGGCGTAGCGGCAGCAGTCGTTGCCTGGTATTTTGGCAGACAATATCAGTCTGGCGGCAGCAAGCGGCAGAAATACGTCTGTGTAGCCTGTTGTGTAGGCAGTTGCGTTTGCATCATTACTGCCATACAAATTTTATTGATGTTCCGCAATGCACTGTAGGGTCTATTTATTGATGGATTAGTCAGTTGCATGCAGTAACATAAGTTGTGTCTGTAGCTCAGTAGGATAGAGCGATTGCCTCCTAAGCGATAGGTCGCAGGTTCAATTCCTGTCAGGCACATTGTAGGAGCCGTTTAATTTGCGGCTCCTGTTTTTATAAAGAAAGCCAATCTGCTTGCAAAAAAATTTTTGCGTGTCTTGGAAGCTGTCAACAGTGGTGTTGCAAGTGTTAATGATGGACCGCATGTACGCAGGGAGATATGACTGGCAATTTCCGAATTGATTGTGTAAGGTGGACAAAAAGAAATTTAGGAGAGGATGTTGTTTATGCGTCGAAAAATATTAGTCGTCATTGATATGCAAAATGATTTTATTACGGGAAGTTTGGGAACTACGGAAGCCCAGGCTATTGTAAAAGGAGTAAAAACGAAAATCAATCAGGCGTTGAAACAAAAAGATACAGTTGTGTTCACGCGTGATACGCACAGTGATAATTACCTGGACACTCAGGAGGGAAAAAAGCTGCCAGTACTTCATTGTGTGCGCTATACTTCCGGTTGGGAAATCGAGAAGTCTTTACAACTGCCTGGTGCGCAGATTTTTAACAAAGATACCTTCGGCAGTTTGGATTTAGCGCACTATTTGCTTTCTACTGGTTGCGATGAAATTGAACTGGTAGGTGTTTGCACCGATATTTGTCTAATTTCCAATGCATTGCTCATCAAAGCCTATTTGCCGGAGTTAAAAATTGTGGTGGACAGCGCCTGCTGTGCTGGCACTACACCGGAAAACCACCAGAAGGCTTTGGCAATGATGCAGCAGTGTCAGATTGAAGTTATTTAAAATATGATATTTTTCTTTTTATTAGCGTGTTGTTATTTGTTGCATGCGTAAAACGATTGAACGAAAAGATGGTGGATGTGTCATTTTGATATGGTACTTTGATACAGGGAGGCTAGAATATGAACGTACATCAATATCAGCATAAAGTACAGTATTATGAAACCGATAAAATGGGAATGGTACATCATTCTAACTATATTCGCTGGTTTGAGGAAGCACGCACCGATTATTTGGAGGCGTTGGGCTTGCCGTATAATCAGATGGAGGCAGAGGGCATTGGCAGTCCGGTTTTATCGGTACAATGCCAGTATAAATCTAAGGTGGTCTACGGTGAAACGGTAACCATCCAGGTGGCGTTAAAGAGCTATAGTGGATTGCGGATGACCATTGTCTATACAGTGTCAGGCAGTGACGGCAAGGTGCGTTGTACTGGAGAAACGGGCCATTGTTTTATCAATCAAAATGGAAGGCCTGTCACATTGGCCAAAGTAAAGCCGGACTGGGATAAGCTATTTCAACAGCAACTTTAAGTGTGTTTTTGATAGTGCTTGTATGGTGGCATTACTTTTTGAATTGCGCTTTTCTGTAATATAAAATTGTAACGTTATTTATAAAGTTGTCTTGTTCTGCAAAGAATAACCGTGCCTTTTGCTAGAAGCAAAGTTACGGTTGTTTTGCAATGTTTCACGTGAAACAATTATAGCATGTTGTTTGGCTTGTGCTGTGTCTGTTTAATAGGCAGCAAAAAGACTGTTGCATGAAGGAGTTGCTTTGTCATGGTGAGTACCGCATTAAAAATCTATGCGGGTTGCCAATCTCTCGTTTAATAGCCTTCATGGAACAGTCCTTGTTGTTTTTATAGTAGATTTTATTTTGTTGGATGCTTATGCATTTTGTTGTTAATCGTATCAATTACCACTGCAATGGCGTTATCACCGGATACGTTGGCGGCAGTTCCGAAACTATCCTGCGTTAAATAGAGTGCGATCATCAGAGAAGCCAGCGGACTGTCTACAGCAATACCAATCATAGGCAGGAACGGCAGCGCACTCATAACAGCGCCGCCCGGTGCGCCGGGAGCGGCAACCATGGCGATACCTAAGATAAACAGGAATGGCATGTAAACGCCCATGGAATAATCCATACCGTTCATATACAGCAAGGCAATCGAGAAACAAGTTAACGAAGTAATACTGCCGGCTAGATGGATAGTGGCACACAGCGGTACTACAAATTCCCGAATTTGTTTTGAAACGCCATTCTTCTCTGCGCAGGACACGTTAACTGGGATGGTAGCAGCGGAAGACTGGGTACCAACGGCGGTTAGATAGGCGGGAATTTGATTTTTCATCAGCATGAACGGATTTTTCTTGCCAATAGCGCCAGCGATTAAGAACATGACAAACAGATAAATCAATTGCAATGGAATGGCAATACAGAAAACCTTCCAAAGGATGCCCAAAATGCTGAAAACCTGTCCTGAATAGGCAATGTTGGCGAAAGTACCGGCAATGTAGACTGGCAGGAAAGGAATAATGATGACTTCCAATACTTTGCGCACAATGATTTGGAACTCCATAATGGCGTGGTACAGCGTTTCGCCGTAGCCGGATGTGCGCACGTAGGAAATTCCAATCCCCATGATAAAGGCAAATACAATAGCGCCCGTGACATCAAACATGGGCTCCAGTGGAATATTCACTAAAGAGGATAACATGCCAGCATTGGGATCGCCAATGTTAGAAGTTAACTCCGATCCTAGGATTTTAGGAAAGATGTTAGTGGCTACCGTATAAGCTAGTGTACCGGCAACGATAGTAGAGCCGTAAGCGATCGCTGTGGTAATGCCCAGCAACTTGCCGGCTCCTTGTGATAAATCGGCGATACCAGCGATTACGAAGGATAAAATAATAAATGGAATGACAAATTTTAAAAACAGTGAAAAAATAGAAGAAACTGTTACTAAAATTTGTACGAGAATGGTAGGGAGATAACTGCCAATAAGAATACCAGCAATAATCCCTAAAATAAGTTTTGGGACAAGACCCAGACCTTTCTTTTCGCGAGACACGAAAAAACCCCCTTGTTTGTAGTACTTATAATAACATGGACAAGTATAATACAGTATGCAAAAAAAAGAAAGAGGAATTTTGATATTTTTTTCATATTGTATATATTTTTTATCAAAAAGTGATACAGTAATAGGTGAGAGGGCAGCGCCAAAAAATCTTTGTGTCAGCTACAGGTGTTTTTCTATAAAAAATATGATTTGAAAAAATCTTTTCATAACAGACAGTTGTAGTTTGTACGTGGAGAAAAACATTTTTCTAGGTGTTTTTGCATAAAGCAAATATGCGGCTTATTTTGATAAATTATGTATCATATTGAAATTGCTATCGTGAAAAGGAGTTATATGATTTCTAATGGGAACGGAAAAAGAATGGAGATGTGAAATGATATGATAATTAGTAATCCCGATGAACAGGTTTGGAAATTATTGACCGGCGGTGCAGGCTGTTCGGTAGGCAGAAAAGAACTGGAGCAACTAAAAGGATTATTGAAAGAACAGAGTATCTTTTTTGTAGTGGACCATGATGACCGCTATCATTGGATTCGGTTGCGCAGTCGTTATGATTTACAAATTATACAAATTAAAGCTGATGTGCTGGCAGAAGGCAATAGAAATTTATTAGAAGTGCGCTATGCAGGACAAATCCATACCAATTTATCTGCTGTGGAAGCATTGAAGGTGGTGCTGCGATATTATTGGCCGGATGGAGGAGCAGAAAAGAATTTGCGCTGAGCTTTGCGGAGTTGTATAATAAAGGCATAGATACTGTGTATGATAATGTCGAACAATGCTTATGAGGAGGGATTTCCATGAAAACGCAAGTATTAGAACAATTGCTCGCTAAACTGGATCCAGCCAGTTATTCTGTTGGTCAGTATAAGGAGCACGCTTACTGTATGCAGAAAAAAGGAGCCAACTGGGAAGTGTTTTATGGAAAAAACAGTTTGCATTTAGGTAGTCGTACCTTTGCCAATCAAGAAGAAGCCAATAAATATTTTTATAGAATGCTTATGGAAAAAGTGAATCAACAGGTTATCAATCACGGTGATTAAACGTACAAATTGTAGAAAAAAAGAATTTTTGAAATAAAAAGAAGAAAACGGGAGATAAATTGTCATTCCTGTTTTCTTCTTTTTTGTTGTGTTGCAAATTATGTCGAAACTCTTTGCTTGTCAAGGAACTGTTGGTTATGTTATGGTAATAACTGTAAATTTTAAAATGAGGAACAGGAGGGTTTGGGATGACACAATTGCAATATTCTGAACGATTACAACAAGAAGCAGAAATGAGAACAGCGAAGCATCAAATTTATGTAATTGATTTACAGCAAGCAGAAGGAAAAGAAACTGCTGCAAGTATGATTAATCAAATATTGCAGCAAGCTTTGGAATGTAGGGCTAGTGATATTCATTTAGAGCCGCAGGGCGGCAAACTTTTAGTGAAGCTGCGCTGCGACGGAAAATTGCGCCAACTGCAGCAAATTGAGCCGCCGCTACAGCAATTGGTTTTAAATCGGCTGAAGGTGATGGCCGAGTTGGATATTACAGAAAGAAGGCTGCCGCAGGACGGTCATTTGGCGATTTCGTGGCAGGACAAACAATTTGATTTACGGATATCTACCTTACCGCTATTTCAGGGAGAGAAAATGGTGCTGCGGATTTTAGGACAGCGCGAGCAGTTGATGTCCTTGCAGCAATTGGGGTTTACACCGGAAAATTTGGATAAGGTGCAAAAGCTGCTGCAAATGCCCAATGGTATAATCTTGGTTTGCGGGCCAACAGGCAGCGGCAAAACGACCACCTTGTATAGTATGTTGGCAGTATTGCGCAGCAGTGGTCAAAATATTGTAACCTTAGAGGATCCGGTTGAATATGAGATGGCAGGCATTAATCAGGTGCAGATTCAGGAAAAAACGGGGTTGACCTTTGCCCGTGGTTTGCGCAGCATTTTACGTCAGGATCCAGATATTATTATGGTGGGAGAAATTCGTGATTTGGAGTCGGCTGAGATTGCCATTCGTCTGGCTTATACTGGTCATCTGGTGTTGGCCTCTCTGCATACCAGCGATGCGTTAGGGGCTATCAAACGTCTGGTGGAAATGGGAGTAGCACCGTATCTGCTAGCAAGCTGTTTAAACGGCGTAATAGCACAGCGGTTGGTGCGTTGTAGTCAAAATGGTGTGGTACAGGGTCGTTTAGCAATTCAGGAGGTTATGCTTTGTGATAAATCTTTTCGGCAACTGCTGAGTCAGTATGAACTGTTTTTACAACAGCAGGAGCAATTGGAAAGAAAATTTATTTCTTTAGCTGAGGATGGTAAGCGAAAAGCGATGGAGGGAAAGACGACTATGGAAGAAATCATGACGGTATTGGGGCCAAACCTATGAAAACATTTTCTCGATTATTTGGGGATTCTCTTTTTATGAGGAAATGGAAGAAGCAACTTTCCATACAGCAGATGCATTTTATTTGTCGACAGATGTCCTTCGCTTTGGCCAGCGGTATGCCGTTACCATCTGCTCTGTTGTTAGTTGGGACAGAAATGCCGCAGGCGCTTTGTCGTCAATTTTTGCTGCAGTTGGGACAAGCGGTACAAGAGGGACAATCTATGGCACAGGCGTTAGGTCAGATGAAAATTGGATTTTCACCGGTGTTATTAGAATTTGTATTGGCGGGAGAACAAAATGGCGCCATGCAAGAAAACTTGGCTCAGGCTGCGGATTATTTTCAACAGCAAAATCAAATCAGACAAATGCTGTTTTCCGCTTTGTTTTATCCGCTGGTGTTGTTGATTTTGATGATTGCAGCGTTCAGCGCGATGTTTTTGTTTGTGGTGCCTGCGGTGGTACAGACCTACGATAATTTCCAAGCGGAGCTGCCTTTCATGACTAGAGGAATTTTGTCGGTCAGTGCCTGGCTGCGGAACAATTGGACAATTCTGTTGGTGATCTGCCTGTTTTTAAGTTGCTTACTGCTATGGCAATTGGAGCGAGCTTTACAAGAGCCAAAGAAACGGGAAAAAGTAAAAGAATTATTGCTGCATTTTCCTCTTGTTGGGCGGTTATATCAACAATACTGGTTTATTCAGATTGCGCAGGCATTGGGGTTGATGCTTTCCAGCGGGATGCTGTTGGTTTCTTGCTTACAGGCAACAGAACAAATTTATCGGCGCAGTTTATTTTCTTCGGAATTAAAGCAGATAACGCAGGCTTTAGCTGCCGGGCATTCGTTTGAAGCAGGCTTTCAGTATTGCAGCTTTATGCCAAAAATGGCCCGCCAGATGTTGATTATCAGCGAGCAGACCGGGGCGTTGCCGCAAGCTTTGCTGCAATTAAGTCAATATTATCAACAGCAGTTTCAGCAGCGTTTGCAGACACTTATCAGTTTATTGGAGCCTGGTTTTGTGATTTTTTTAGGGCTTATGATTTTATTGCTGGCCAGTAGCTTATTTTTGCCGTTGGTACAGTCTTATCAATATCTATTGTGAGGTGCTATAGATGAAAAATCAGAAGGGATTTACCTTGCTGGAGGTACTGGTGACGCTGTTGCTTTTGGCTTTGCTATGCGCCTTCACTGTACCTTCTTTGCTGCAAAGCTGGCAGCAGGTGACATTAGACTTTGCTGTTCAACAGCTTCATCGGGATTTGCGTTGGGCCCAGCGGATTGCTTGGCAGGAACAGAAAAAGGTGACAGTTACATTTTTTCGGAGTAAGCAGCCTTATTATTATGTAGTGCGTTATGCAGGTCAGCCCCAAAATTTGCGCCGCCGGGTATTGCCCGATAAACTGAAAAAAATAGAGACGCAGACTATTATTATTCAGACCGACCGGACATTTCAAAAAAGTGGACATATTTTGCTGCAGAAAGGAGAAGAACAGCGCTATGTTTATTTTTATCAGACGGGCCGTACCCGTCTCACCAAAAAAGCTATATAGTAAAGATGGTTTTACCATTCCGGAAATTCTGGTCAGTCTTGGCATTACCTTACTATTGCTGCACAGTGTTTGGCAGTGGACGATATTGACCGAGCGCAGCAATCAGCGAATTCAGCAAAATCAGCAGGCGGTTTTATTGGCGCAGGAATCTTTTGCTGGTGTTCACTCTGAGTTGCCGGAAGGCTGGACGGTGCAAATCAGCAGGGAAAAAGACGGTGCTTTTTTAACGGTTGAGCGGATTACCATTGGTTATGACGGACAGCATTGGGATTTTTATTATGCTGGATTAACAGAAGGAGCGTAAATGATGAAAGGGGTGCCATTACAGTCAAGGGAATATAAACGGGTAAAAAAGATTTTTTTAGAGCAGCAGGGGTTTGCTTTGTCGGAGGTTTTGGTAGCCATATGTTTGATGGCGCTTTTATTACCCTTTTTGTTTCATTGTTTTTTTAGTATCTCGGAACAGCAGAAGCAACGGGCTGCTTTATTAGAATTGGAGGATAATTTACTGTTGGCGGTGGAATATTTAACGATGGATATTGCTCGCAGTACAGCAGTCTTGGAGTGCAAGGAAGAACTTTTAATCTTACAACAAAATCAAATCGTATATTATGATTTGGGGGAAGACCAACAGGCAGATGAACATATTTATCTACTGGAAGGAAAAATTCTTTACCGTCGCGAAAGTAGTCAATGGAACCGTCGGCCAATGGCCAATTTTATTGATACGCTGATATTTTTCTATCTAGATGAAGCAGGAAACCCGACACAGGAAGCTGCTTCGGTGCGGGCAGTAGGCTTTTGCCTTGTCGGGACATGGCAAGATCAGCAATTGCAATATAAGCAGATTGTCAATTTGGCGGGAAACGAATATATATAAAGCATAAAAACGAAGGAGGGCTGCATCATGCAGAAAGGGGAACTGAAAGAAATTTTAAATGCCGCACTGTTTGCCGGTGCAGATTTTGCAGAAATTTTTATCGAACAAAAGGAAAGCACCGCTATCAGTTGCGAAGACGGCAAAATAGAAAAAATTAACACAGGTCTTGATTTGGGCATGGGAATTCGTGTGATTGCCGGAGAAAGTACGTCTTATGTACACAGCAATGACCTATCGTTGGCTAATGGTTTGCAGATGGCCAAATTGGCTGGACAAATTGCTCATGAAAATAGAAAAAGACAGACGGTGCAAGAGTTTCAAATGCCACAGAGCGTTCCCGCTCCTGTCATAGTAGAGCAGAGGCCGGAACAGGTGGAATTTGATGATAAGATAACACTTTTACGGGTTGCGGATGAAGAGGCTAGAGCTTTAGATAAAGCCATTAAACAAGTATCACTAGGGTATAGCGATGTGGTACAGCATGTAACAATTGCCAATAGTCTGGGCGTTTGTGTGGAAGATGAGCGAGTGCGGCTACGGTTGGCCTGCAATAGCATTGCCCAGCAGGATGGGCAAATTCAAACTGGCTTTGCATCTATAGGCGGTACTTGTGGGTTTGAACTTTTTCAGGAAAATTCGGCTGCTGCATTGGGAGAAGAGTCGGCACAGCGGGCTTTAACGCTGTTGGGTGCGGAGCCTTGTCCGACTGGACAAATGACTGTAGTTATGGGCAGCGAAGCCGGTGGCACCATGGTACATGAGGCCTGTGGTCACGGATTAGAGGGGGATCTGGTGCAAAAGGGGCTTTCTGCTTATGCTGGCAGGCTGGGACAACAAGTGGCTTCAGAAAAGGTGACAGTGATTGATGACGCTACTATTGCCGGGAAATATGGCAGTTATCGGTATGATGATGAAGGTAATCCAGGTCAGAAAACTGTGCTGATTGAAAATGGTGTCTTGAAACAATATATGAACGATTATCAAACGGCAAAACGTACTGGCACGGTGCTTACCGGAAATGGAAGACGGGAATCTTATCGAGAAAAGCCGATTACGAGAATGAGCAACACCTATATTGCACCCGGTACTGATAAAGTGGAAGATATTATCGCTTCTACTGATTATGGTTTATATGTCAAACGGATGGGCGGTGGGCAAGTAAACAGCTTGAACGGCGATTATGTATTCGATGTAGCAGAGGGTTATTTGATTGAACAAGGAAGAATTACCAAAGCAGTCCGCGGTGCTACGCTGGCTGGAAACGGGCCGGAAAGTTTGCGCAATGTGGAAATGGTGGGCAATGATCTGGGATATGCCATTGGAACCTGCGGAAAAAATGGTCAAAGCGCACCTGTAGCTGATGCCCAACCTACCTTAAAGATTGGAGGATTGACTGTTGGTGGAACAGGGCACAGTCGTAAATAGGCTGTATAGTAAGCGTGGCGCTGTTTTGCCGATGACTTTATTGTTGTTGGCTTGTACGCTGCTCTGGGGCAGTGTGTTATTGCTTACCTTATCCGATGAGTATGCAGCCAGCAATGAACTAGTTGCGCGGGAACAGAGCCGCTTATTGGCGTCTAGTGGTTGGAACATGGCTTTGCAGCAGTTGGAAACAAATGGTCAGCAGACAGCATTGCAGTTAGAAGAACCGGCAGGCAGCTTACAGGTATCTTTGCAGAATTCGACGCAAAATCTGATTGAAATTCAGGCAGAGGCTGTTTCGCAGGGCTATCGTGGTGTCGTGACAGGTACAGTTCGGTTGTTCATGTTACCTTGGCAGGAACTTGCCATTTGGCCGATTGTTATGACCTTGCAGGATTTGCAAGAAGCCAGTTTGTTTTTAACCGATGAAACAGTTTATACGTTATCGCACAATTGTGGATATCCGCTTGCCGTTGGTCAGAAAGATGGATTGCCTTTGACGGTACGAGTGACAGAACCGGTAACGGTAGATGGGTTATATATTCATGGAAATTTATTGGTAGAGGCCCCCCTTCAGGCAGAAGCCGTTTATGTCAGTGGTCAAATCAGCGGGGCTGAACAAATTGTTAGTGAGCAAATTGTGGAACAAAGTGCTACTGTTCCCAGCTATCGCATTCAAGTGGTGGAGCGGAAGTTGTAAAGAAGGGTTGTACCATACTATGAAAAGTTCAAAAGAAAGGGAGAGGATAGAATGGGAAAAACGTTTCAGGAGTTTGCCTGGACTGGGCTGCAAAAAGCGCGTCAAATGGGAGCCGACAGTGCGGAATTGTTTGTGGTAAAAAGCCGTTCTCTTGAAGTGGAAATAAAAGATGGCAGTTTAGATGAAATTAAACAATCGGACAGTCAGGGGGTTGGGTTGCGCATTCTAAGAGGAAACCGGCAGGGCTTTTCCTTTTCTTCAGATTTTCGCAATTCTGCACTGGATAAAATGGTGATGCAAGCCATCGCCAACAGTCATTACAGCGACGAGGAGCCTGCGCGATATTTTCCTGGAAAAAGTGCTTATTATCCACAGATAGATTTATATGACAGTACGATGGGAAATTATACGTTAGATGAAAAGTTGGAACTGGCCCAGGAAACAGCGCGGCAGGCGGAGCAATGGAGTAAACAAGTCAGCCGCATTGAGCGCTCTGGCTATGAGGAGGGCGATATAGAAATATGGCTGGCTAACAGCAATGGAATTTTGCTGCAGCAGAGAGGCAATTATTGCGGGTTATTTTGTCTGGCTTTAGGAGAAAAAAACGGAGAGCAGCAAAGTGGCTATGGTATGGATTCCAGTATTGCTTTGCGGGAGTTATCACCAAAGCGGGCAGGGCAGATGGCAGGAAAGCGGGCCGTACAGCTGCTTGGAGCGAGACCTATTGCCAGTGGCCGAATGGATTTGATATTGGAGCCGACAATTACCATGCAGATTTTAGGAATTATCAGCGCATGTTTTTCTGGTGAGGCTGTACAGAAACAAAAATCCTTTTTAGCCGGAAAGTTAGGGCAGCTGGTAGCCAGTAAAGAGTTGACATTGATTG
>CABQBF010000046.1 GCA_902462325.1 uncultured Peptococcaceae bacterium | reverse complement strand
GGCAGCATAATATCCAAAAGCACCAGCTCCGGAAGGTTCTCCGCCAAAGCAGCAGAAAAAGCCTTGCCATCGGCAAAGCCCTGCGCTTCATATCCTGTCGCCTGTAACGTGTATATGACCAGCTCACGAATACTGGCGTCATCCTCTACACAATAAATCATTTATGCATCTCTCCCATGCTTTCCTGTCACAGAAAATCTGACCCAATTGGCGATATTGACCGCATGGTCGCCAATGCGTTCAAAATATTTAGCAATCATCAGTTGGTCCAGCGCCACGGCGCCGCTTTGGGGATTGGCGGCAATACCGGCAATCAATACTTCCCGTTCCTCCAGGAACAGTCTGTCCACTTCATCGTCGGACTGGAACACTTCTTCTGTCAATACCAAATCTTTTTGCACGTAGGCGTCTACGCTGCCGGTCACCATTTTCATGGTAGCCTGCGCCATTTTAATCAGGGTATCGCTTCCCGTCGGCTCGATGTTGCCCACCTTCAAGATATCGGCAATGTCTTGGGTTTGGTCGCCAATGCGCTCCATGTCGGTAATCATTTTCAGAGCGGCGGAAATCAGCCGCAAATCCCGCGCAACGGGCTGCTGCTGCAGCAAAAGCCGCAGACATAGCTGTTCAATTTCACTTTCCATGTGGTCAATTTCTTCTTCCAGCTTATTGCTTTCTTCCAGCAGCGTCAATTCTCCGCTCTGCAGCACCTTGGCAATCACGCTGAGCGCCCGTTCGCACAAGGCTCCCATTTCGATTAAATCCCGATTGAGCAATTCCAACTGCAAATCAAATTTATTCCGCATATCAACCAAACCTCCCGGTAATATAGTCCTCTGTCCGTTTATCCTGGGGCAACGAAAATAAGGTTTCTGTCTGATTATACTCAATCACTTCGCCCAGCAGGAAAAAGGCGGTTTTGTCGGAAATACGGGCGGCCTGCTGCATATTGTGGGTCACCATAATGATAGTATAATCTTTCTTCAGCTCCACCGCAAGGTCTTCTATTTTAGAGGTGGAAATTGGGTCCAGCGCCGAGGTTGGTTCATCCATCAGCAAAATTTCCGGCTCCACCGCCAAGGCGCGGGCAATGCACAGCCGCTGCTGCTGTCCGCCCGATAAGCCCAGCGCGCTTTTTTTCAAGCGGTCTTTTAATTCGTCCCAAATGGCCGCATTGCGCAGAGAACGCTCTACAATTTCATCCAGCTTTACCTTGCTGCGAATACCGTGGGTGCGGGGGCCAAAGGCGATATTATCATACACGCTCATGGGGAAGGGATTAGGCTTTTGAAACACCATGCCCACCCGCTTGCGCAGCAGGTTAATGTCCATATCGCCGTAAATATCCTCGCCATGCAGCAATACGTCGCCGGTAATACGGCAGCCCTCCACCAAATCGTTCATGCGGTTCAGCGATTTGAGCAGCGTAGACTTCCCGCAGCCGGAAGGCCCGATGAAGGCTGTAATCTGGCCGGTTTCCAATGTTAAATTGATGTCCTTTAAGGCGTGAAAATCGCCGTAGTATAAATCTAAGTGGTTAATTTGAAACGCTTCCATCGCGATTATCCTTTCGTAATTTTCTTGGCAACCAGATTGGAAAGCCAGTTGATGACGATTACAATCAATAACAGCACCACCGCCGTTGCTGCGGCCTGATTGGTATACAGGCCCTCCGAGTATAAGCAATACATGTGTACCGAGAGGGTACGGGCCGAGTCAAACACGCTGTTGGGCACAGCGGCCATGGTCCCGGCAGAGAAAATCAGCGCCGCCGATTCGCCCACAATACGGCCAATGGCTAAAATAATGCCGGCCAAAATGCCTGGCACCGCGGTGGGCAGAATAATACGAAACACCGTGCGCACCCGTCCAGCGCCTAAGCCAAAGCTGCCTTCCCGATAGCTATCCGGCACCGCCTTCAGCGCTTCCTCAGTGGTGCGCATAATCAGCGGCAAAATCATAATGGCCAACGTGAATGCGCCTGCTAAAAGAGATAAATTCCAGCCCAGTGCCTTGACAAAAAACAGCGCGCCGAACAGACCGTACACGATAGACGGAATGCCCTGCAGGGTTTCGGTAGTTAGCCGAATCAATTCCACCAGCTTATTGCCCCGCTTGGCGTATTCCACCAAATAGATGGCTGAAAAAATGCCAATGGGCGCTGCAATCACCAGGGACAGCAATACCATCAGAATGGTGTTGATGAGCGCGGGCATCATGGAAACATTTTCGGTGTTGTAATTCCAGGCAAACAGCGACGAATGCAGGTTGGGAATGCCTTTTACTAAAATATAGCCAATCAGCATAGCCAGCACACCCACTGTAATCACAGCGGAGATACAAACCAACACAAACAGCAGGAAAGAAAAAGGCGTGCGCCGGTAGGATTTCATGCGCTGCTGCCAGGTTTGCCGGTTGATGGCCGGCTTCTGCACAGTCTTGATATTTTGCTTTGCCATTTACTGTCCCCTCCGTTTCAGCAAAGAAAACGCCAGATTAATCAGCAGAACGAACACAAACAGCACCACTGCGGTAGCAATCAAGGCTTCGCGGTGTAAATCGGCGGCATAGCCCATTTCCATGACAATGTTGGTAGTCAACGTGCGCACGCCGTCCAGCATGCTGTTTGGGATACGGGGCTGGTTTCCCACCACCATCATCACCGCCATGGTTTCCCCGATGGCGCGGCCAATGCCCAGAATAACGCCGGCCAGAATGCCCGATTTGGCTGCTGGCACCACTGCGAAGAACACACTGCGCTCATGGCTGGCGCCTAAGGCCAGACCGCCCTCATAGTAGCTTTCCGGTACGGCTCGCAAAGAAGATTCACTAACACTAATCACGCTGGGCAAAATCATGATGCCCAGCAAAATAGCCGCTGTCAAAATACTGGTGCCGGTGCCGCCAAAAATGCTGCGCACAAAGGGAACCAACACAATCAGGCCAAAAAAGCCGTATACGATAGACGGAATGCCGGCCAGCAAATCGACCACCGGTTTTAGAATTTTATACAAGCGGGGCGGACAAAACCGCGCCATAAAAATTGCCATCAAGATGCCGATGGGAACGCCCAGCACCACAGCGCCGGCTGTGACATAAATGCTGCCCAAAATCATGGGCAAAATGCCGTAAATATCATTGCCCGGCTTCCATTTGGTTCCCAGTAAGAAATCAAACAGACCAATCTTGCCCATGGCGGGAATCCCATTGGCAAATAAAAATACGCAAATCAGGCCAACGGCCAGCACCGAAGCGCAAGCCGCTGCCAAAAACAACGCATGCATCGCCAGTTCCCGTATGCGAAGCATTTTATATTTGGATGTGTCCATAGGTTTTTCCTCGTTTTTTTATTTTTTCACGATTCATTGTGTTTTTATTTGCTACACTTTGGATTTTTTGCTACTCTTTGCCCTATCCCTCCGTGGCTTCGGACATCGCCTTGTCTGTGCAGCTTTGCCGGACTAGCTACGCTGTCCGTCACGCTTTGCACAGTCTGCGACGCTATCCGCCCCAAGTCGGAATTTGGGCAAAGGTAGCGGGGGATTTTAAACCCATAGAAGGGCAGCGAGTGCTTTGTTCCCTTCTGTATTCTGTGCAGCAGATACATTGTAGGGGCCATAGGCCAGTGAATTTGAGCAAAGGCCAGCGAAATGTTGAAACCCATAGGGCGGTAGCAAGTGCCTTGTTCCCTTCTGTATTCTATACGGCAAACACGTTGTAGGGGCCGTTACCACTAGCGCGTTTGAAGCACGAATGAAGCACGGTTTTTTGTGCGAATGCGCTGGAAGCGCACCGCTGGCCGCTGGCCAGTGAATTTGAGCAAAGGCTAGAGAAACATTGAAACCCATAGAGTGGCAGCAAGTGCCCTTTTTGTCATCCTGAGCGAAGCGAAGGATCTTCCCTCCAGTATTAGGCTTCGGAAGACCCTTCGACAGGCTCAGGGTGACAAAGCGGTTCCATCCCTTGGAAGATGCTTCGACAAGCTCAGCATGACAAGACCGGCTCAGTATGACAAAATAACGACGCCAGGAACGAAAAAGACCAGCAATTTGGTTTGCTATGGCCGATGAGGGGACGATTCACCCCCCATTTTTGTGCTACCTGTTTCAGGACAGCTTCATTACTGGGCCAATTCAGACCAATCGGTTACTCGGCCTGTGTAAATGTTCATAACCTGTTCAGCGGTCATGTCAGAAACAGTGTTGTCATTGTTGACGATGACTGCAATCCCATCTAAGGCAATGGCTGTGGAGGATACGCCTTTTTCAATTTCGCTGTCTTTCAATTCACGGGAGGCCATGCCCAAATCGCAGGTGCCGTCAATGGCGTAGGTAACGCCTGTGGTGGAGTCGCTCATCTGCACTTCGATGGTTACGTCTGGATTGCGCGCGATATAGGCTTCTTTCAGTTTTTCCATAACTGGTGTTACGGAGGAGGAACCGGCCACTACCACTTTACCGCTCTGATTGCCGCCAGCGTAAGCTGCAGCATCGTCTACAGAGGAAATATAGCCGTTTTCTTCTACCACAGCCTGCCCTTCCGCGCTTAAAATGAAATCCAGGAAGTCCTGCGCCACTGGAGATAAGCCTGCTGCCTTTGGCACTACATTGAAAGGACGAGAAATTTTATAACTGCCATCTTTGATTGCTTCTACGCTAGGCATCACGCCATCAATTTTCACGGCTTTTACGGTGTCATTCAGCGAGCCTAAAGAAATATACCCGATGGCGTTGACATCACCGGCTACGGACTGCATCATGACCGAGGTGCTGTTGGTAATGGCAGCTTCTTCGGTGGTCATATCTTCTTTTTCGCCGGCATCGTTTTTCTGTTCCACACCGAACAGTTCAATAAATGCGCCGCGGGTACCGGAACCGTCTTCTCGGGAAATCACTGCAATCTGTGCGCTTGCCGGCTGTTGTTCCTCTCCATCCCCATCATTGCCGCTATCGCCGCTGCCGCAGCCCACGAAACCTGTTACCACTACTGCAGATAATACTGCCATGCTTAATACCTTTTTCCATTTGTTTTTCATTGTTTGAAATCTCCTTTTAAATGAATTGTCTCTCAACTTGCTGTCCTCATCATACTGCCGTTATGTTAAATAGATATGCACGCCTTTGTAAAGTTTATGTAAAATGGTCAGGCTTTAAACAAAAATTCCGCCGTTCCACACGGGAAAACGGCGGCGCAACGATATTTTCTTCTTTCTGACACAGTCTGCCATAAAATAAAAATCCGTACCGATTTCAACCAGTACGGATTTTTATTTTATTTTTGCTTTGGCTGTTTCCAGATCATGCTTCCCACAAAGGCCAAGAACAATAGCGCAATGGCCATCCAAATGGTCAGCATCATCAAACCCTGTGGACGGAATAAATCATAGTAACCTTTCAAATAGATGACAACAATAATCCAAGGCAAAATCTTGCTCATGTAAAACCGCATTTTACGGGGGAACGCAATCCCTTCTCCGGCGTTGGCCTCCCGAATAAAGTTATCCCAGCCCCAGCCGTTATTTCTGGTGCAGAACATCAGATACACCATAGCGCCCAACGGCATGATATTGCTGGATACCAAAAAATCTTCCAAATCCATAATATTCGTGCCTGCGCCTAGCGGCTGAAAACCGGCTAGCAGATTAAAGCCCAAAATACAGGGCACGCACAGCAGCGCCAAAGCCACAATATTCACAGCCACTGCTTTTTTACGGCTCCAGCCCAGCAAATCCATGGCGAAGGATAAAATATTCTCAAATACGCCTACCACTGTGGTCAATGCAGCAAAGGATAAAAACAAAAAGAACAGCGCGCCCCAGAACTGCCCGCCCAACATCTGCGCAAACACATTGGGCAGCGTGAGAAACACCAGCCCCGGCCCGGCCCCCGGCTCCACGCCAAAAGCGAAACAGGCCGGAATCACAATCAGCCCCGCCATCATCGCCACAAAGGTATCCAATAACACAATATGCATCGATTCTCCGGCCAGAGAGCGGCTTTTATCCAGATAGCTCCCGAAAATGGCCATACCGCCCATCCCAACGCTCAAGGTGAAAAAAGCCTGGCTCATGGCGCCAAAAATGACGTTGCCGATGCCCATCTCCTGCATTTTGGCAAAGTCCGGAACCAAGAAAAATTTTACCCCTTCCAACGCGCCATCCAAGGTGACAGACCGTATGGCCAGCACTATCATCAGCGATAGCAGACAAATCATCATAATCTTGGTAATCTTCTCAACACCGGATTGCAGCCCAATGCTGCAAATTCCAAAGGATAACACAATAACCAGCAAGGTCCAGAAAAATAAGGTGCCAGGCTGCGCCAGCATGGTATAATAACCCAAATCAATCTGCTCGGCGTTAGCCTGTACAAACTCACCGCTGGCCAAACGATAGCAATAATACATCATCCAACCGCCTACCATAACATAAAACATCACCAGCAGATAATTGCCGGCCATGCCAATCCAGCCCATGCGGTGCCAAATCGTTCCCGGCGGCTCCAGTGCTTTGTAGGAAGAAGCAATACTTTTCTGACTGGCCCGTCCCACACTAAACTCACAAACCATAATCGGCAGGCCCAAAATCAGCAGGAACATCAAATACACCAAAATAAACGCAGCGCCGCCAAATTTTCCCGCCATGTAGGGAAATTTCCACACATTCCCCAGCCCTACGGCACATCCGGCAGAAACCAGAATAAACCCCAGCCGGGAGCCAAACTTCTCTCGATTCATTCACAACCATCCTCCAAACTTCCTGCTCTTCTGCTGTATTCAGTATACATTTGCGGAGAAAAACACCGCCGATACCGAATCCCCATACTACCTCGGCCCATTATATCATCTTTCTGCCTATTAGGCAAAACAATCTTTCGCAGTGCTTCTATATTGCTAAATGCGACATAGCCGCTTAAATATTTCTAACCCAACAAACCAATATTTTTTAATGAGATATTTTTCTCCAAAGGATACGTGCGCCCTTTTTTTATCCGAATATATAATCAAGATTTTTTCATTTTTCTATTAACATTCCGATGGACTTTTCTTTTACTCATTTCGTTTCAATTCACGCACCCATGAAGGGTGCGACATATCGAAGGGGAAACGGTGTTAAATACATGGGGATTTCAATCCACACACCCGTGAAGGGTGCGACGTAATTATGAAAACTAATTTTGAACATTATAAAGATATTTCAATCCACGCACCCGCGAAGGGTGCGACAACAGAGGGCGCTTATATCGGCTCAAAGATGTACACAATTTCAATCCACGCACCCGCGAAGGGTGCGACCGGTAATTACAACCAAATAACAAAGGAGATTTTATATTTCAATCCACGCACCCGCGAAGGGTGCGACGTGGACATTGGGCAAGATTAAGCGGGACAAGATAGATTTCAATCCACGCACCCGCGAAGGGTGCGACCTATGGATGTGTCCGTATCGGCTGTCTGCAAGTGATTTCAATCCACGCACCCGCGAAGGGTGCGACCTTGACTCGGTCTGATATGTGCCAGGAGTTTGGTATATTTCAATCCACGCACCCGCGAAGGGTGCGACTGTTCAGAACATGTATATTATGCATAAAAACATACCCATCTATGCATAATACTCCAAAAATTCACAAATCAATTTCTATTTTTTTATTTTGTTTCTACTTTTTTGTAAAATATTGTGATGATTAGCCTGCGAACCGCTCTTAAAAACTCTGTTCGTTTCCGGTTCGCCGGTCAAAAAATGCAGTCTATGCAATGGTATACAGCAAACTAAAAGATAAACACATCCTTCTGCGGATGATAGCATTCCGATTTTCCTAACCACTCCACACGCCGTTCCCAATTTTTACCCAAAAGATAGAATCGTAAGCTGTCTTTCTCTAAATCTATAATCTCTGACAAGGTTTCTTTGAGTGTTACAAATTGAGCTGGATCCAAATCGCACTCAAACACCGAATTTTGTACTCGCTGTCCATAATTGACACAAACCTTTGCGACTCGACGCAAGCGCTTTTTACCAGCCTCTTGTTCTGTATTAACATCATAAGTGACCAATACCAGCAATACTCCCATCTCCTTTGAGAGAAATACGCTTATACTTTATTTATTGTACAAAAAACGGCGGATAAGCCTCTAAATCGCCACGAATAAAACGAGCCAGCAGCATCGCCTGCACATAAGGCAGCAAACCAATTTCCAGCTTTTCCTGCAAAAAAGGATGTTCTATTACATCTTGCTTTCGTTTTTGCCATTCCTGCAGAAACTTCTTTCTGCCATCTTCCTGCAATAAAACGCCGCCGCTTTCTTTCTGCACAAAATCTTTTGCTGTTATCTGTTTGCGATTAATCAACGATAAAATAAATCGGTCTGCACGATAAGCCCGCAATTCTTCCATCAAATCCAAAGCCATACTGGCTCTGCCAGGCCGATCGGTATGAAAAAATCCAACATAGGGGTCTATTCCTACTGTTTCTAACGCACTCTGACATTCTGCTGCCAACAACGAATAGGCAAAAGATAACAACGCATTTGTAAAATCTTTGGGCGGACGACGGCTCCGCTCATGGAAATAAAATTGTTCTTTTTGCTGCAGAATCATTTCTGCAAAAACGGAAAAATACAACTTAGCGCTATCACCTTCTATACCACGCAATGAATCAAAGTCCTCCACAGTTTGCACCGTTTTTGCAGCTGCCGACAATTTTTCAGTCACAGCCTGTATGCCAGCACAATTAACAACTTCACTATGATCCCGCAAAGTTCGCTGCAATGTTTTGCGGCTATTGGTGATTTTAGCGCTGATAAGATTTCTTGCCACCGGCAATGCCCGCGCCTGTGTATCTGCAATGCGGTATTGTTCTCGACGCAGCAGTACGTTTCCATTGACAGGACCATGGAAATTGCCAGCAAATTCGCCATGCGCCGTTAAAAAAGTTACCGCAACATGATGGGATGCACATAATGTTAACAATGCGCTGCTCATCCCCGTATAATTGAAACAAACGATTTGCTCCAAAATATGCACCGGCCGTCGCCCTACTTCTTTTCCATCTACACGAATGACAATATTTTCGCCGTCTTTGCCTAAAACAGCATCGGGATTGGTAATATACAATGTGTTTAATAATTTCCGCATACTTCCTCCTGTGCAGCTAAATGGGCCTGCATATAGCGATTGACGCTGCTTTTTCGTTTTGTTAAACGCGGCATACACAAATCATAAAGAGAGCATCTTTGACAATTCTTTTTTATTTCCGCTTTCGGCGTTTTTCCTGTTTGATAGATCTCATGCATTTCATCAGCCAACTGTTTCGTAATCCGCCGCAATTCTTCCGTAATCAGCACAGTTTGCCGCCGGTTTCCGGTATGATAATAAAAAGCGCTCTGTGTAATCTTACAATGATATTGTTCTTCTAAACACATCACTTGGGCAGTTAATTGTACCTGATCCCGCAAATCCTGTTTTGGTTTTCCATGCTTATATTCTACAATATGCGGCCGCCACAGACCTGTTTTTCCAGGAATGAAAATTCCTTCCTCATCTTGATAAAATTCCAACACATCTAAAATACCGGATAAGCCCAGGAACCTAGAAGATATCGGCACAGCTCTGGAAATCAATAATTTTTTGCGGCTCTCTGCAAGAAACGGGTCATCTGCCCGTTCATGCAGATAATTTCCTTCCATCGTGGCCTGATTTTCCGCCCATTGCTGCTCAACATGAATCAAGGCCCATTGCCGTTTGCAGAAATAAAAATGCTGAATGCCAGAAAGCATTAAGAACGCATCCTCGTCGTAAATCCGTATACGCTCATCAAGTTTTGTGTCCACATCACATACCCGCAATTATTTCTGGCACCAAACCATCTAAGCCCGTTTCAACAATATCATAATCAGAAAAATCAGAAGGAATTTTCACATCTGCTTTCAATTTAGCTTCTACAGAACGATGTACCTTCGCAGAAGAATATTGTCCATCCTTGCAATTGTGTTCCCACCAATAAACACAGACTACTTCCATACTGCCATCAGGCCGGGCCGAGGAGGTATCATTTACAAATAAAGTTCTAAGACATTCTTTGATGTGCGCTGCATCTTCTTCTGTAAAGCCTGTTTTCTCTGCCAGTTGTACATTAATAGAACCCTTAATCTCATACAAACCAAAATCAACCATATGTCTGGTTCCCATTGTATCAGAACTCTTCTTCTCCGATGGTTCCCCGTTTACTGATTTTGTAATCTGCATACTGGTAATATCTATCGGAGAAACACTTCTTGCCATGTGTACCGATACCGGTCCACGCACACCTACAGAAACGCCGTCTCCTTTTTTATCACTTTTAAACGCAAAAACCTGACCAAAAGCCCGCACATCCATCCATGTTTCACAAGCCAGTTTTGCATAGTCCTCACGGCTTTTATAACCATGCAGGGTTTGACTGGCGCGGGTACTCAAGCTATCAAAGCCATCCTGACAACGGTCGGCAGACTGTACAAAAATTGGCTGGCCCAAATCCTGCAAACGATTGCGAATTTTTCGCTTAATGCATTCCGAGGACATTTCTCCGATGCCTGCATAAGAAATTCTGGGGCGATTGCCATTTAACGGGTCACCATTGGGATTGGCATCTTTCACTGTCACAAATACTTTAAAATCAATTTTATTTTTTAATACACCCATTTGCTCTCTCTCCTTATTCACAATCTGACTCCGCTATTTGATTTTTCTTGTCTTCGTACTGTCTTAATTTTCGACGCTGCTGATAATAACCCAGCAAGTAGGTTTCCGTTAAAGCTCGGTTTAATTCAGCCTGCATCTTTTCCCCGTCATGGGCATATAATCCCAGCAATGCATCGGTAATATCCGCCATTTCTTCTTTATATTTATTTTTCTTATAAGAAGATAGCTGTTCATAATAAGGCCGCAGTGCATCCTCTATCACCTTCCAGGTGGTCATCGGATGGCTGACAAAGGCTGATTGCAGCCGAATCGCGTTGGTTTCACGGCCTTCCCTTTTCTATATAACGCTTCCGCCTCCACGCGCTCTAAGGTGGCCAGCAATTTTCCAAAGAGATAGCTTCTGTCACCGCTTAAATGTGCTTCCAATTCCATTTCAAAATCCGCTCCTTTCATTTGTTTGCCGCCGCGGTCATGATACTGCACCTTTGCCACCATTGCACAAGCCGTTGAAAGCACAGCCTCCCGATTCCACCAATTTTTATAGCACTGAGGCGACGACGCTTTTACATACAGTGCATGTACGACATCACGGGGAATGGGGAGTGCTTCTGTCATGCAGGCAATGAGCCGCTCCGCCTGCTGCTTTAAAATTTTATCGTCTGCCTCCACAAAACTGCCCTGCTCTGTGCCAAAGGCATGCTTCACAATCTGTTGAATCGATGGCGTATGAATTTCACTTTTTCCTGTCTTAGGATTCTTATAATACCAGCTGCAGCTCTGCTGCCAGTATTGCATCCGTTCCAGAAAATCAGAGGCCGCCAGCTCCTGATAATAGGTAACAGACAATCGCCCGGGGGTTGCCGCATCTAAGCCGATCATAACAACATCCTCCTGCTCCGCATCTTGCGTTAAATATTCGGCATAGCCTTGAAAAGCCTTTTGCAACTTTTGGCGAAATTCGGGAAATGTCTGCGGTTCTTCCTGTTCTTCCTCCGTTTTCGCAAAGCCCAGCGATAATTGGTCGTTAAAAGCCTCCACTTTTTTGCCTGACGGCGTCCAGGCGATATACGTACGTTTTTCTTTATTGCCAATAAAAACTCCCTGATTGAGAATCAACCAAACTAATGCTGCATGAGCCTTCTGCGACGCCTCATAACTGACTGTGCAAGCCTCCGCAGCATTTGCAAAACGACCTTTAAAGGTGAAATTGGTTGTATCATTTGCCGATATTAATTTGGCCTTAGGGAAGAATTTAATTATACCTCTCGAATGTTTTCGGATTATAGCAGCCCGTTTCCCTGTTAAATAGCAGATATCGCTTTCCCCTGACTGCACTGCACTATAATAGTCGCCGTAAATATGCAGCAGCGTTTCATCCTCCCAGGTTGCCGTCGTCCAATCAGGATGCTCTGCATCCAAAACGCGAAAGCGTACTAACATATCCTCATATTCAGCGCCTTGAATTTTTTTCTTGTCCAACTTGCCCTCCGTTGTCAGCGCAGCTTGTCCGCAGTTGATTAAATCCTGCATCACCTGCCCTTTGCTGACATACTGATAAACCGCTCGCACCTTAGGATGGGAAAATTCCGATTCTGCCCATTGCTGCAAACCTTCGCAGTACGCTTCAAACTTTTTGCTGCAATCCTTTTCACTATAGCTGCTGAAATCTCCGGCAATATAGCTCAGCGTATCGTTCAGCGGATGGGGCGCGATACCGCTGGAGCGTGCGCCAGAATCTTCTGTTGCCGGAATCATGGTACTGCAATCTGCTTTCTCCACTTCTTGCGCGCCTTTAAAAATTCCATCCTGGTCAATGGTAATTTCCAACCGTGCTTTCGCCATCACATGGGCCACAGGTAATAACGGTTCCATCCCCTCTCGAATCTTTCCTGCCAATGCACTGTTACGCTCATAAGTTTCCAACGCTCTTGCCATCCATGACATCTACTGCACCTCCTCAAACTCCGCTAAGCCGCTGAAATTATTGGCTTCTTTACCGAACCGTTTTATCTCCATCTCCCGTATAATCCGAATATCATTGCCGCGGAAGGTTTCCGGCGCCGGATAACGAATGACGCCATGCTCCATAACAGCACAATTCCAAAAACGAATAGACAATTTTCCCTGCGTTTCCGGCGAATAAGCTTCATCTGCATAGGTAATGCCATGATACATCCGCCCAAAGGAAAGCTGCGCAATTTCATCATAAGCACCCGCTCCGTCCCCAAACACACAGGGCTCTACATAGCCTTGCGCTTCACGGACACCTAAAAAAATATCGCGCCGTCCGCCTTTTTTTATCATCCGTTTCGCAATATTATGATGCTTGTACTCGTCACGGTCCTGCTCTAATTCAGGATGATTTAAATTCCAGATAAAATGGGCTCTTACCTGATACCGGCAATCTTTCAAATACGTATAATAAGACAATTCATTGGAAGACGCATGGCTATATTTCATAGGCCGAATGCCTTTTGATTCCGTCTGAATTCGATTCATTACCCGCACCTCATCAATGATCCAAGTCAAGGTTGGTTTATAATATATCGAATGTAAAATTCCTTTGATTGCCTCATAAGTCGGAATCATATAGGTAAATTTCTCACCGCCTACGCGGGTAATCGGATCGCTAAATAATGCATAATCGCCATAAACTTCAAACTCAACAGTATTACGCGGTAACTTGTCCAAGTGGTTCACCCCTTTTTCATTAAAAAATCAAAGACTCCATTTCTCCATCATACACAAGGCCAACGCCTCCATCGCTGCCATCATAGCAGCTCTCATCTAAAATATACACCACATCCTCGCCAAATCTGCAATGCATCACCTTATTTCCTAATTCTTTGAGCTGATGGGCAAATAAGCTGATGGTGTAAGGCGCTGCCTGGCGCAATAAATATTGCTGTTGCCGCCAATCATATCTGGTCTGTTCACTCCAGAAAGCTCCAACTAGTTTTTCTCCCGCTGTACCATATGGAACAATCACATCTATGGTTTGTTGGTCAAAGACCATAAATTTAGCGCCTACACTTTGAAAAGGCTGCGTCAGAAATGTTTTGGTTTTAGGATTGGCATCCTGATTCAACAAACCATACAGCGTCTTACGCACACCATGGAATCTTTCTACATAATCCAAGGTATCCTTTTTCTCCAACGGTTTCAGCAAACACCTGTAATACATGGTAATGCTTTTTTCTGAAGCCAAATTATGATCATATTGTTCGGGATGTACTGCGAAGGCATGTAGTAAGTTTTGGGTTGCTTCCTGCCGTTCTCTAATTTCTTTCAAAGGACCGACAGGTTCATTTTGTACGTTGAGGATATAAACCGGACAAATAGCTCCATAATCAAAGCTGCGATTACACCGCCCCGCACTTTGTACAATGTTATCCATACCAGCAAGCAGACGAATCACCCGCTCAAAGGAGAAATCTACGCCAGCCTCTACCAATTGGGTGGAAATGCAAAGCAATTTTTCTTTTTTTCCAGTCCGTTGATTTTGCCGCAAAATCTCCTGAATTTGGTTCACCGTCGCAATGCGATGGGCCATGCACATAGAAGTGGATAAATGATACACCTGATACCCCCGTTCCTGTGCCCGCCCATGAATCTCCAACGCAGTTTTTTTGGTATTGCAGATTACCAGTACAGAAGACACCTCCTGCAGCAGCTCATCCGCAAAATCAGCAATCTCCTGTATTGTGTAGCCATAGGCAGTTGTCCGATCTACAATGTGTGTTCTGGTAAAAGCTTGCGCCAAAATTGGACTGTTTGGCACGATTTCATAAGACGGCGCCAGCTGCAGCTTATTTTTTAATTGGGCAAAGCATGGCTGCGTAGCAGAGCTGAGTACAATGGTACAGCTGCAATGTTCTGCCAAAAAATTCAGCGCCTTTATGAACATCGTCGTCAGCTTCCACGGCAATGACTGCACCTCATCGATCACAATCACACTGTTGCAGAAGGCTTGCAGCCGGCGAATAGCCGTTGTGCTATCGGCAAATAAAATGTTTAAGAACTGTACCAGTGTAGAAATCATAATGGGCGCATTCCAACTTTCCACAATACACTCGGTTTGATTGAATGCTTCTTCCCGCTGCGTCATCTGCACCGCATTGGAATGATGTTCCGCAACAGCTTCCTGGTCTTGCAAATACTTCCGAATGACTTGACTGTTCTGTTCCAAAACACTCAGCAACGGAATTATAAAGATAATTCTGTCTTTCTGATAATTGGCGGCATGGGCCAGGCTATACCGCAGAGCAGAGATTGTCTTTCCGCCGCCTGTAGCGACGTTCAACTGATAAATACCGCCCGGCGATTCCGCCGTTTGCCTGCAAGCATCCGAAATATAAGCTCTAGCCTGCTGCACAGCCCCCTCCTGCGGGAATTGGGCAATTTTCCCCTCACAGAACGCCAAATTACGCTGCCAAAAAGCCCGGCTGCCGACTTGCTTCTCATATTTTTGCCGCTGCATAAATTCCGCCGTATCCCGCCGATCCGCATCGATCAACGCAGATAACAGCAATCGCACCAGTAAGCCCCGCTCAAAGGCACCCTGCACCATAGCTCCTGCAGCACGCACTTCCGCTACAGCTTCTCTAAAAATATGCGCAAGCTCTTCCGGAGCAGCTACCTGCGCAAAATAATTCTGCAAAGCTTCCTCATAACAGATTTCTTGCCGGTCTTTCTTGAGCCGGTACGCAAAATCTCCTTTGCCAATACCATCCATACCCTCACAATCAAACAAACCATGATGGGCGCCTGCCGCATAAGCTACCAGCTCGGCTGTAAGCCGTTGGAACCCATCGCCCTTGTCATGATAGGTTTCCCAGATATAAATGACGCCTGCGAAGGTGTGGTTAACCGAACCGCGTTTCACAGCTTCTCCATCATGGGCACGGCATAAATAATCGTTAAAACTATCGGTAGCTTTTCCTAAATCATGAATCAGCCCCGTTATAGATCCCAGATGATATAGCTGCACCTTTCGCATCGTTTCCGCTGTATAAATTGCAACAGCTTCACAATGCTGTTTGAGCGATTGCATTTCATCAGCGTCATTGATATGGGCGAGATAAATTTTTTGCTGCATGGTTTCACCCTTCTTAGTTATTTATAAACTAGCATACAGGCACAAGCATAGTTTGTCAAACAAAGTTTAAAAACCACCTCGTTCGGAGTTTTGGTTAGCATTGAAAAAATGACATGGTTTTATTTTACTTGCACAAAACTATGCTGCATGGTATACTGAAATAAAATTGCAATTGCAAAATCAGATTGTCACTCTTGGCATGATTCGCGATAAACTATGTCGCCTGCAACACCCAGCTTCAGAATATTTTATCTATCGTTCGGAGGGAACTCATGCGCAAAAAACTATTCTATCTTTCCATGATTAGCATTTTCATTCTCGCCCTAGTTTCTTATCCTTGGCACACGCGCTATCTATTCGATTTGTCAGATATGAATTTATCTCTCGATTTTGCCTTGGTAGACGGTAATCTTGTTTTCTGTGCAAAAGATGGCATCTACTGCGTTGATGTCTCCAATCCAGAGAACCGTCAATGCCTTGTTCCTTATCCCCAAAGCTATGTAGAAAATATACCGGCAGCCGGTGAGCCATTTATTTATATGGAAAATGATCATGGCAACGTCACTGTGAGCTACTCTATCTTTCATTATCTAGCGCCGACTACTATGCTTTTAAACCGCGCCATCACAACGGATCAGCCCACATTGCAAGCTGTTGTTGGCGATGGAGTGGGCTGTTACCGTGAATTTGAGCATTACACCGTTTTTGCAAGCTGGCCGCAGTACACCTCTGTTGCAAGCGCTGTTTGGGTTACAGATAAAAACAGCGACCAACAATGCCTGTTCTGCCAACCGCCCTATCGTTTCGCCTATCAATCATCCGGCAGAAGTTCCCGTCTGTTCCAATACGGCGACCGGCTATATTGCTTTGTCAGCCGGGAAAAGGAACCTTTGCAGGCCAATCTGTATCAATTAGATTGCATAACAGGGAACTTTCAGCCGCTAATTGATACTACTGTCAGCGATTTTGCAGTGACAGGCAATCATTTGTATTATATTGCCCATGGCAGATTGTTCCACTACAATCTGGACACACAGCAGTGTTCGGAAGCAGCCGTCTGTCAAGTTCTGCACTGTCCAGAAGCTGTAGATACGTTTCTCAATCATGCTTCCTGCAATCATTCTGTTTCCTTGATTGCCTTAGAGAACCATGTTTTTTACGTCAATCCCAAACAACAGCTTTGCTTGCTGAACCAATCTCAGCCCCTGTACAGAGATACCATCTGCTTTCTACAGCAGCAAGACCAATTTATCATCGCCGTTTCGCAAAACAAACAGGGACAATACCGTACCGTTGTGCTTGACCGAGATGGCAATGAAATTCTAACGCTGTCCATGTTAGCCAAAGTGACAGTTGACCAGCATTACATGATTTATACAGATGGCACCCATTTATACCGGCAATCCCATCAAACGAAATAACTATCACACAACACCAAACTTCATAAGGAGGTTTTCCTATGCGCAAAAAATTACTGGCTACAACTCTTTTATCGGCGTTTCTGCTGACACTATCGCCCATGCCGCAGGCTTTGGCTGCCGATACGGTGCAGGTGACGCTGCCATCTTTCAGCGTTACGCTGAACGGACAGACTACCGGCAACGATTACAGCAAGTATCCGCTGCTTGTCTACAAGGACATCACCTATTTTCCCATGACCTATTACGATTGCCGCCTGTTGGGCTTAAAAACTGACTGGACTGCCGGCACCGGCTTGATCATCGACAAAAACGAGGGCTATTTCTATGAATATCTGCGGGAAGTGAACAACAG
>CABQBF010000045.1 GCA_902462325.1 uncultured Peptococcaceae bacterium | reverse complement strand
CTATGCCATCTTCTTTGGCTCCGCAGTCAATACCACTGTACAAAACATCGCCCAAAGCCAAATTTCGCCCACCGCCGCCGCTTTGATTTTAGTTTTGGAGCCAGTGTTCTCCGGCATTTTCGCATTTTTCATTTTGCAGGAGCCGTTAGGCGTCAAAGAATTATCGGGCAGCGGGCTCATTATAGCCGGTATGCTAATCACCCTGCTCTATAAGCCCAAACAAAACACGAGCAAAAAGCAACGGCCTTTCCAATCGGTTCATACCGCAAAATAAAGCAGCGAAGATATTCTGCATACTTGCACAAAAGCACTGGGTTCCAGCCCCCAATCTGTGCTATACTAAAAACACACTTTTTGAGGAGGAATCAACATGGAACAGTTTAAGCATCATGTCAGTCAGCACAAAGACGGCACCTATTCGCTGGGCGTCAGCATCGACCAGGGCTATATGACGCCGGAAGATTTGGCAATCCTATCACAACTGGCCCAAAAATATCAGGTATCTACCTTAATGGCCACCACCGCCAAAAAAATTAGCTTTATGGATGTGGCAGAAGCCAACGTCAACCCCTTGTGGGAAGATTTAGAACGGGCTTTCGGCCAACGACTCTGCTTCCCCAAAGGAAAGGTGATTGTCTGTCCCGGCAGCAAATTCTGCAAATTTGCGACGCCGGGCCGCGATAATCACGCCATTGGCCGCCAAGTAGAACGAATTTCTCAAGCCCACGAAGCGGGCAAAGTGAAAGTCGGCGTCAGTTGCTGCCAACTGGGCTGCGCCATGCCTCGCGTCCGTGATATTGGCATTCTGGCCAATGCCAAAGGCTGGATGCTGACCATCGGCGGCAATGGCGGCGCCAAACCCGGTGTTGGCCAGATCGTAGCGCAGGACCTCAGCGAAGAAGAATTGCTGACCCTGTTAGATAAGGTATACCAGTATTTTGAAACCAACAAAAATGGAAAAGAACGCACCATCCGCGTTGTAGAGCGTCTGGGTATCGAACATTTAAAAGCTGCCGTGTTGGAGCAGTAACGATGCGAAAAAATTGCAAACCAACTTTGTTTTCAATATTCTGAATAAACAAAAGAACCCCATTTAGCCAGCTTTCTCTGCCAAGAAACGACTGACCAAACGGGGTTCTTCATTTGCCTAAAGTTTTTAGAACTTCTATGTTCTTCCTAACTTTTCACTTGCAAACGATCTCTTATCCGCATCCCTACTGCCTAAAAAAGATCTTCACATGCAGGCTGTTGTCATCCTTGGAGAAGGCGCTTTTCAAAACACGGCTTCGTTTTAGAGAAGATTGTGCGATACCGCAATATTTTGGATGGGGTACATCCTATGACAACATCGCTGCTGTCATGCATAGGATATTCCTTCTGTTCTTCTTCCCGTTATTCTACTTGCTGTGCTTCCAGTTGCTGCCAGTATTCCTCCAAGCATAAACCGTTTTCGGTTAGATACTGGGCTACCTCTTGTCCTACATAGCGATAATGCCACGGCTCATAAATGATGCTGGTGTATTCGCTTTTCCCCAAAGGATAGCGCAAAACAAAACCGTACTTCCAGCAATTAGCCATCAGCCATTGTTGCTCTGCTGTATCGGCTTGGGAGTCATCCAATAATTGATGGCTGGTGGCTACAATATCGGCAGCTAAGCCTGTCTGATGTTCGCTGGTACCTGGATAGGCTACAACGGTTTTGGCTTTTTCATAGGCTTCCTCGTAGGATAAGCCTGCATTCTGCTGTTTCTCCACCTGCTTTTCAAACAAAGCGGTTTGCCGTTCCCAACTGCGGTAGGAGGAGCAAATCATCGGCGATAAGCCTTCGTCGCGGGCAGCCTGCAGCATGGCGTTTAAGTCGGCGGCGGCCCGGGCGTCAAATTGAAAATTGGTGTTATCCACGGTTACCAGCTCCGGCACATAGCCATCCACCATGGCATGGGTGGAATTCACCAAAACAGTTTTCCAGTTGTCCTCCTCCGATACGGTTGGAATTACCTTCTCCTGCCCTTGATTTCCTTCTGCGCCCCCGTTATTTCCATCTGCCAAGTCGCTGACTGACGCCGCATCGGGCGGCTGTTGGTCCGGCTGCTGTCCAGAACGGAATAGGGCTGCTGCACAAAGGAGGAGCAGCACTGCTATGATAAGCACCAGCAATTGCATTTGTTTTCGTCTCTTTTGCTGCTGATGCTGTACTCTGGTTCTTCTTCGTTCCTGCATAATGGTCTCCTCTTTTCAAAAAGTTAACATTTGTTCGCTTTTTATTATACAGCACAAATCGAACAAAGTCACGCCTTTTAAACAAAAAATATTATAATTCCATTTATTTTCACACGGTTCCCAGGGGGCTGGATATGGGCTGTACTGTAAGGCCCTGGGCCTCTGCCTGCTGCCGAAGCTGGGCCAGTTGCTGCCGAATAGCTGGTAATAATTGGGCCGCATAAAAACCTACCGTTGTTTCTTGGGCATTGCCCCGATAATACAACACCGCGTCGGGTCTGCTCTTTAGGGTCCAGGCTGCATATTTCCCGCACCGCTGTCCGTCCTGATTATAGAGATAATACCCCTCTGCCAGTTGCTCCAAATCAGGCACTGTATTTTGCAGCAAGGTTTCCGCCGCCCACCCCTGAAACTGATAGGCAGTCTGGTCGATTGCAAACAAACTGCACCAAAAGGCATACACGTTACCGGCTTTTTCTGCATCTTTCTCTGCTTCTTTCACTGCGCTGATTGCCTGAAAGCAAACCGGCTGGCTCAAAATATGGCAGCAAAGCTCGCTATAGGTATCGGTTTGTAAGCGCAGGCCGTTATCATACAAATCCAACAGCCAGCCGAGAAACATGGGATTTTTTTCTCCTTTTTCTATGGTCACCAAATGACCGCCCGGCTTCACCTTGTCAATCAACTGCGCGGCATAGTGGGCCACCGTATTGCCGTACAAAATAGCCTGATCCAGCAAAAGCGCAAAGGAAGGCGCAATTTTATCGTCGGCAATGTTTTCATGGATGGTGCGCATGGAAACAACGGTATCATACTGTTCCGGTTCTAATTGACCAAGCTCCCGCTGTAAAAAGGTAACGTTCTCTGCGTGCAATCTGCTGGCCAACTGCTTTGCCGCTTTGATGGCATTTTCTGTTCTGTCTATGGCAGTAATGTGGGCGCAAGGAAACAGACCGGCCAAAAAACAAGACACGATACCGCAATCGCAGCCGACTTCTAAAATTTCCTGGCCAAAGCATTGCCGATGCTGTGCAATCCAGGCAAAGGCCTGACGATAAAACGCTCCGTCGTAAGCGCCGGAAAAAATGACTGCTGCAGCAGGCTGTTGATTTTTTCTGGCATACAGCGCAGCGGTATCTTGGGCCGCCCCAATAGCATCCCGAATACCCTTTGTCTGCTGCTGCCCCAACTGCTCCTCTATTTGCTTATAAACGCCGTCCTGATTTTTAGCCGGACGAATTCCTAACTTCATCAGGTACTGTAATCCTGGCTCTATGTTCTTTTTCATCAGCAAGACAAGGCTCTCACCATGCGGAGCCTGTCCATCACTTCCCTTCGTTCACCGCTTAGGCGCGTTTGCGAAAAAACGCGAAGCTAACGCTGTTTCTACTCCTCCTGTTGTTTCTGCCGCCCTTGCTGCAGCAGGGCTTTTTTTCGCTGCGCCTGCCGTTCTACATGCTTTTGCAGATTCCCCAACTGCCGCGATTTGGCATTGGGATTGCGGTGCAAAATATTGCCCCGTTTATGCAGCAAGGCTTCAAGCTGTTCCTCGCTGGAGGTCAGCGTCTTTAACAGCAAATTTCTTTTCGCCGCTTGGCTTAGCTTGCGCTGGCTCTGTTCGGCTTTTAGCTGCTTGAGTTTGTCATACAACCCGTTTTGCTCCTGCTCCAGCTTTGCCTGAAGCGCGGTCACATCCCGCTCAATACGGGCAGAAAATTGGGCGCGAGCCAACTCCCGCTCCTGCTTTTCTTTTTCGATGACGGCGCGCAGCTGCGCAATTTCTTTTGACAGCTCCTCCCGCTGTTCGGCTTTCTGCTGCTCCACCTCGGCCTTTTTTGCCTTCATGCGCGCTTCCAGCAGTTGAATAAATTCCTCGCTGCGTTCCTCCACTTCCTGCTGCAGTTGCTCTAAATCGCCTTTCATTTTTCCCAAGGCAATTACAATGTTGCGCACGCCCCAAGCGTCGCGCACGGAGATAACGGTATCGGCGGCAAAGAGCGCAGCCACAGTCAGGGCCAAACTGACGCTGGCCGATTCCGGCAATAAAAATACCAGCCGTTCTAACCGCACCTGCAGGATTTCAGCCGCCAGAACAGACAACACACCCCAGCACAACGAACTTTCCAAACAAATATAGCCCTTATATTGAAAAGGCTTATGACTATAATCCCAATATTTGATTTTAAAGATGGCTTCCATCGCCAGCCCCACCACCAGTTCAAAGACGGTGGCCGCCAGCATCCCAGATATAAATTCGGCTGCGTAATTGCCGCGAAAGGGCGTTGTGGCAAAGACGATCATCATGGCGCCAAAACCGTAAATGGGGATGACCGGCCCTCGCAAAAAGCCTCGGTTAGACAGGCGCCGCTCCATGACGGAAACATACACCGATTCAAAAACCCAGCCTAAAAAACAATATAGGAAGAAAAACAAAAAAATATGATTCCAGCTATAGCCTTCCATATACAATCCTCCGTTAACCATCTACCTAGCAAGAATGTCCTACAAGTTTCTTTATTTCTCCGTCTTTCGTCAAATTACCTGCTTTTATAATTTGAACTGTATTGGCTTAATCCAAAAATGGCTGGCAACCGGCATGCAGGAGGCGCCGCAACAATTAGCAGCTATGGCTGAAACGCTGATTTTGCAAGGCGGTCAGGTATTTTTTCAACGCTCATAAGAAAAAGGCTGCTGTTCCGTAACAACAACCCAGTTACCGGAACAGCAGCCTATTACTCTTTAAACATTGCAAAATACCATTTCATCAAATACCAAAAAAGAAAAACCTTAAAAGCATTGCCTAGAATATCATACAATTGTCAGCTCTCCCTTTTTATAATCTGCTATTATTGAAACTGTTTCAAAACTATCCGCCATCCCGTTTCAAAAAGACTGAAACATACCATAATGGCGCCCAGCAGCAAAGCATTTTTTGGCGCCTTCAGCCACGCAGACGACAACAAACCGCTCTCGGTACCCAACCAAGCTACAATCGCCAATAACAGCGCTACGGTTCCCCATAATATCAATTCTTTCCAAACAGCGTTCATGGTGTTTCCTAGCCGTTTTGTCAATACTGTGCAAGCCGCCTGGGCCAAAAAAGCGGCCAATGCCAAAATTCCCGTCACCATCAGCCATTCCGGCCAACTATCGTGCAAAATAATAAGATTCATCGCCGCCATTGCAAGCAAATACACCGACAGCCGCCGAAAATAATTCCCCATAGAAGCCCCCCTCCTTGCCAAAACAACCTTTTTTCTCGTTTTCTTCCATCTTTTTTTATCATACCAGATTTGCCAGTTTTCGTCCATCAATTCTGCATCAATGGCAGCAAAATCGACAGAAACGGCAAGGTACGTCCGAAAACTATCGCTAGATAATAAACGAAAACACCTACTCAAACTCCATGCCGCTCTAGTCATCCTTAATTTTCCAGGAAATACTTTCTATCACCATGATTCTGTTGTTTTACTGAAACGCATCTGCCAGCCATTCTATCTTGGCCAATCCATTTTGCCACGCTATCGCGATGACATCAAAGCGGCAATTGCATTGCCCGAATTCTTGATGCTGATAAAGATAAAGCTGGGCTGTTTTGCGGATTTTTTCTTGCTTCGTATCGTTGACCGTTTCCGCTGGCTGACCATAACGGAAATTACTTTTACTGCGCACTTCCACAAAGAGCAATTCCTGTCCTTTGCGCATAATCAAATCAATTTCTCCCCATTTGCTGTGAAAATTGCTCTGCACCAACCGGTATCCCTGCCGCTCCAAAAATTTGCGGGCCAACTGTTCACTGTCCTTGCCTAATTGCTTCCGCTGCTCCACCCTATCATCTCCCAATCTTCGTTTCTCTGTTAAGATTCGGGCTTTCGCGGAACTTTCCTTCCTAGTTTCAAAATAATTCCAAAGCTATTTGGAAAACGGCTGATAGGTTTCTATAATTTTTCCGGCAATCCGCAAGCCATCTACCGCTGCTGACATAATCCCGCCGGCGTAGCCTGCCCCTTCTCCGCAAGGATACAACCCTGCCGCAGACGGCGATTGATATTGATCGTTACGCACAATTCGCACCGGCGACGATGTTCTGGTTTCTACGCCGCTCAAGACGGCATCGGCGGCATCGTAGCCCGCAATTTTTTGGCCGAAAACCGGAATGGCCTCTCGCAAAGCTTCTACCACAAAGGCAGGCAGACAGTGCTTCAATTCTGCAAAAACAGTACCGGGCCGATAGGTGGGCTGCACACTGCCAAAGGCCGTACTTTTTTTATCGGCCAGAAAATCACCTACCAACTGCACTGGCGCCTGATAACTGCCACTCAACTGATAAGCCAAACGCTCCCAATGCCGTTGAAATTCTACCCCAGCCAGTACATCATCACTGGGGAAATCCTCCGGCGTAACATTGACGACCAAAGCGCTGTTGGCATTCGCTCCATCTCGAGCCAACAGGCTCATGCCATTGACAGCCAGCAATCCATCTTCTGAAGCGGCAGCCACCACCTGACCGCCGGGGCACATGCAAAAGCTGTATACGGCCCGGCCATTGCTGGCCTGATAGGTCAATTTATAATCGGCAGCTCCTAGATGGGCATACGGCTGCTCCATCCCATACTGGGCCAAATTAATCAGCTTTTGCAAATGCTCCACCCGCACACCGATGGCAAAGGCCTTCGGTTCCATGGCAATATGCTGTCCATGTAAGCTGGCGAAGGTATCCCTGGCACTGTGACCAATGGCCAATACTGCCACATCGGCAGCAATCTGCTGGCTGCCGTTTATTTCGATGCCTGTCAACAAACCATGCTCCATCTGCAACGCTGTTACCTGACTGCAAAAACGGACCTGGCCGCCTGCTGCCAAAATAGCCTGCCGCATGTTTTTCACCACCTGCTTCAGCCGGTCGGTGCCGATGTGGGGCTTGGCCTGATACAGAATTTCTTTCGGCGCGCCAAACCGCACAAAGGTTTCTAACACTTGACGGCAACGGGGATCTTTGATGACGCTGTTCAATTTGCCATCAGAAAAGGTACCGGCGCCGCCTTCTCCAAACTGCACATTGGAATGCACATTCAATATGCCAGTTTGCCAAAAACGCTCTACATCAGCAGTGCGGGTATCCACATCCTGCCCCCGCTCCAGCAATAGGGGCCGATAGCCCCGTTCAGCCAACAATAGAGCGGCAAACAGCCCGGCCGGCCCAGCCCCAATCACTACCGGACGCTGCCGCAAAATGCCCTGCCCCGCTACCGGCTCTGAAACAGCTTCTGACGGCGCTATGGTGATAGTATTCCTGCGGCATTTTTGTACCACTTTGGGCTCATTGGCAAGACCGGCTACATCAACTGTATAGATACAAAAAATAGATTCCTTTTTGCGGGCGTCAATTGATTTTTTTATAATTTGATACTGCAGCTTCGTTTGTGGCTTTACGTGTAACAGACGGCGGATTTCCTGTTCCAAGGCCTGTGTTTGCGCCTTCTTTGCTGCAATTTTTATCTGACTGATTCGAATCATAGCACTTCCATTCCTTTCTTCCGTTTGCACCGTTTTTATTGTAGCACAGCAGTTACAAAAATACACGCAGTTTCTATCCACTCTCGCCATATAAAAATGCTGCTGTGCCCCTCGTAAAGAAGAACACAACAGCATTACGGTTTCGATGTTTTTCAAATCAGCTTTTATTCGGAATCGGCAAGACAAAAGCAGCATAATCAAGAACGTCCTGCTACCGTCTGGAAGGCATTGTATGAATGGAATGTCCGCCAGCGCCTTCCACCGCCTCTGTAATGCCTTCGCAGAAGGTCGGATGGGGGCGCATGGTGCGCGCTAATTGTTCGCGGGTAAGCCCTAAGGATACTGCTGTCACCAACTCGCTGATGAAATCGGTAGCGCGGGCGCACATCAACTGCGCACCTAACAGTACGCCAGTTTCCTTATCAAACACCACTTTGATAAAGCCCCGCTCCTGCTGCTCAATGATGGTTTTGGCATTGCCATTCATAATGTATTTGCCAGTTACCACATCTCTGCCCGCTTTTTTCGCCTCATCGGCAGTCATGCCTACGGAAGCAATCTCCGGCGCGGTGTAAACACAGGACGGAACCAACTCATAATTAACGCTGGCCTGTTCCAAGCCCTGCATATATTCTACAGCAGCAATCCCCTGTGCTTCTGCGGCATGGGCCAACTGGATTCGTCCAATCACATCGCCAATGGCGGAGATGGTTGGCACCGATGTGCGGAACTGCCCGTCTACTTCCACAAAGCCCCGCTCTGTTTGCGCTACAGCAAAGCCTTCGGCAAATAAACCTGCTGTGCAAGGGCGCCGCCCTACACTGATTAGCACAACATCGGCTTCCGCCGTTTTCTCTTCTTTTTTGTAGGTGAAGCAGCATTGCAAACCATTGTCTGTTTTCTGAATGGCAGATACCGTAGCGCCTGTATAAATTTCTACGCCCCGCTTCTTCAAAATCATGGACAGGTTCTGAGAAATTTCCCTATCCATCGGCGGCAAAATGCGTTCTGCCGCTTCCACAATGGTCACCTGTTTGCCCAAGGCATTGTAGATAGAAGCCATTTCAACGCCAATCACACCGCCGCCGATAATCAACAAGCGCTGACAATCAACGCCCTGCTGTTCCAAAAGACCGTCGCTGGTGACAACGCCCGGCAAACCAGCGCCGGAAATTGGCGGTACTGCCGGCACCGAGCCGGCTGCAATGAGAATATGACCTGCAGTCAAGGTTTCTTCTCCGGCTTTCACAGTATTGCCGTCCACAATCTGCCCCGCCGCCTGGTAGACATCTACTTTATTGGCCTTCAGCAATTGGGCAATGCCATCCCGTAATTGACCAATCACAGCATTTTTACGCTGATGCAGTCCTGCAAAGTCATACCGCCGTCCCTCCAACTGCAGCCCCAAATCAGTCCAATCGGCCGATTCCCGATATTGATTGGCTGCATGCATCAAGGTTTTGGTAGGAATGCAGCCCCGATTCAGGCAAGTACCGCCCAGTTCCCGCTTTTCCACCAACGCTGTTTTCATACCCAACTGACTGGCTCGAATGGCAGCCACATAGCCGCCAGGACCGCCGCCTATCACAACTAAATCATATTGCATCTTTGATACGCCTCCTATTTTCAGAAAAAGCCGCCGAAATCAGCGGAACGCCAGTTTCTGCGGCTTTTCTATTGTATTTGTATGTCTTACCGTTTTAAATATTTAACTCCAGCAAATATTGGCAGACATCCTGCACTTCTGTCCGTTCCCCTAGCTGCTGCAAACGCTCCGCCATGGCTTTGCTGCTAAAGGCGCAGCCTTGCAGTTGTTCCGCCAGTTGTCCAATCAAATTGGCATCCATGGCATCGGAATAGATGACAGCCTGCTCAATTTTGCCATAGTTGGCCGCGCACTGCAAGTGAAAATTGCCCCAGCCGAAACGATGCTCTGTTTCCCAAGTAAAGGGCAGCCGCTGGCCAAAACGCCATGCGTCAGAAATAAATTCAGCCTGATAAGCGGCAATCTGCTTTTGGTCAAGCCATTGCTCTGGATAAGGCTGGGCCTGTTTGCCATACACAAGCTGCATGGCGTCCACCAAAACCTGCTGCAATTGCGCAATGGTCAAGCCTTCTTTCAATTCAGCCAAATTCACTACACGGGACTGCACCGAACTGACGCCTTTGCTGGCCAATTTGCTGGCGGAAACCTGCAAATATTTTCCCAGCATCTCTCTATCCACCTGCACCATTAAAGTGCCATGATGGTAGCAACGATTGCCCGATTCATAAAATGCATTGCCGGAAAATTTCCGTCCGTTGGCGGTCAAGTCATTGCGCCCGCTCTTTTCGGCCTGAATGCCGAGCTGCTGCAAAGCCTGCAAAATCACGTCCAGTTGCTTCGCCACGTCATAATCTTCTTTGCCAACTAAAAAGGTGAAGTTCAGATTGCCTAAATCATGATAAACGGCGCCGCCGCCCGATAACCGCCGCACCATCACGCCGCCGTCATCGGCTAATTGCTGCAGCTTGCATTCCTGCCAGCAATTTTGATTTCTGCCGATCACCACGGTATGCTGATTTTGCCATAAATATAAGATGCAGGTATGCTCCGGCACAGTTTCCAGCAAATAACGCTCTAAGGCCAAATTTTGCGAGGGCTCTGTGCCCTTCTGTATATAATAATAGGTCTGCTCAATCATACTGCTCCACCTTCTGTCTGCTTGTTTTGTTTTATTCCGCTTTCCACTGATACCGCAGTACCGGCTGACGAGCTGCTAATACTTCATCGGGCCGTTTGATTTGGGCGTGATGCGGCGCCTCATGCATCTGCGCTGCATCTTCATGGGCCATCTGGTAGAGCTGCCGCATAACTGCCACTGCTTCATCAAGGGTTTCCCGTGATTCCGTTTCGGTCGGCTCGAACATTAATGCCTCATGTACAATCAACGGGAAATACATGGTTGGCGGATGAATGCCATTATCAATCAATGATTTGGCCACATCCAAGGCCGAAACGCCGGTTTCTTTCTTCAGGTTTTCCAGGCTCAACACAAATTCATGCATACAGTGTTCGCCATAAGCTACCGGATACAAATCCTGCAAGCCAGCCATCATATAATTGGCATTGAGTACGGCACCCTCACAAGCACTGCGAATTCCTTCTGCACCTAAGGTCAGCATATAAGTCAACGCCCGTACCACCACTAAAAAATTACCATGGAAAGCTTTCATCTGTAAATGAGGCGCTTCTTCCGACAGACTGGCGCAACCGGGCAAGTATGGTTTTAAAATCTCTTTGCAGGCTACTGGACCGCTGCCAGGACCGCCGCCGCCATGAGGAGTGGCAAAGGTTTTATGCAGATTGAGATGCACCACGTCAAAGCCCATATCGCCGGGACGAACCACACCCATGATGGCATTAAAATTAGCGCCGTCATAATAATTCAGACCGCCTGCCTGATGGACAATATCGGTAATCTCTAAAATATTACTGTCAAAAATGCCGACCGTGTTGGGATTGGTCAGCATCAAGCCGGCTGTATCTTCGCCAACATTGGCCCGCAGCGCTTCTAAATCTACGCAACCATCCGCACCGGAAGGAATGGTTACAACGGTAAAACCGGCCATCACAGCGCTGGCTGGATTGGTGCCATGGGCGGCATCAGGAATGATAATTTTTTTGCGTTTCAAATCGCCCCGCGCCTCATGATAAGATTTAATCAGCAGCAGGCCTGTAAATTCGCCATGCGCGCCTGCCGCTGGCTGGAAGGTTACAGCGTCCATACCGGTTGCTTCGCATAAATATTGGGCTGCTGTGTCCAATACCTGCTGGCAGCCTGTTACCGTTTCTGCCGGCTGCAACGGATGAATACCGGTAAAGCCCGGCAGTGCCGCCATTTCTTCATCAATACGCGGATTATACTTCATCGTGCAGGAGCCCAATGGATAAAACCCATCATTTACACCGTGCGCCCGTTTGGCCAGCGCCGTATAATGACGGCTGATTTCGGTTTCCGATAATTCTGGCAGATAGAGCGCCTGCTCCCGCTGTAATTCCTCTGGAAGCTGTACTTCTGGTACATCGCAGGCTGGCAATATGGCACAGCTTCGTCCTGCTTTGCTCTTTTCAAAAATCAGTTGCATGCTGCGCACACCTCCCCAATGATAGCCGCTGTCCGGTCAAGCTGTTCCTTGCTGACAACCTCTGTAACGCACCACAGAATGCCTTCTTGCACTGGTAACCCGCCTAAAATATTTTCTGCTGCCAATGCGTCCAACACCTTGTCGGCAGGCACTGGCAAACTTGTCACAAATTCATGGAACCAAGCCCCTTGATTTTGCACTGTAACGCCTGGAATTTCCGCCAGCTTCTGTGCAAAATAATGGGCCTTGGACATGGACTGCACCGCAGCCTGTTTGATCCCTTCCGGTCCCATCGTGCTCATATAAACAGCCGCCGTTAAGGCACACAGCGCTTGATTGGAGCAAACATTACTGGACGCTTTTTCCCGACGAATATGCTGTTCTCTGGCCTGCAGCGTCAAAACATAGGCCCGATTACCGTCGGCATCCTTGGTTTCACCTACAATGCGGCCCGGCAGTTTGCGCACCATGGCCGAGGTCGCTGCCATAAAGCCCAGATAAGGACCGCCATAGGCTAACGGAAGCCCCAGCGGCTGGCCTTCGCCTACAGCAATGTCAGCGCCGCAGGCAGCCGGTGTTTTCATAACAGCCAATGCGATCGGATTACAACCCATAATATATTTGGCGCCAGCCTGATGAACCGCTTCCCCTAATGCGGTACAATCTTCCAGATTGCCATAAAAATTCGGCTGCTGTACATAGAAACAACATACATCAGCAGTTAAAGCCTGTGCCAGCGCTTCTGCATCCGTACGGCCATCTTTTTCCGGTACAACGCGCAGTTCATAGCCTGCGCCGTAACAATAGGTGCGAATAGTAGCCAATACATCTGGATGGGTAGTTGCCGATACCAGCGCCACAGTCCGTTTCCGATCTCTGCACATAGCCACTGCTTCAGCCGCTGCAGAAGCTCCGTCATACACGCTGGCATTGGCAGCAGCCATACCAGTCAACGTGCAAATCATTGTCTGATATTCAAAAATCGACTGCAGAATGCCCTGGCTCATTTCAGCCTGATACGGCGTATAAGCTGTCACAAATTCTTCTTTTGATGTGATATACTTTACGATGGATGGAATATAGTGCTGATAAGCACCAGCCCCCCGTAAAATGGTGCGGAATACCTGATTTTGTTCACTCATAGCAGTTACAGCCTGCCGCACTTCCAATTCTGATTTTCCAGCCGGCAAATGGAGTGACTCTTTCAACAGCACCGAATCCGGAACATCGGCAAAGAATGCGGCTACCGAATCAACACCGATCGCAGCCAGCATTTGCTGCTGTTCCTCTTTGGTAGATGGTATATACTGTCCCATAATTATTCTCCCTGTGCAATAAAGGCTTCATATTCGGCAGCGCTGAGCAATTCTTCACTGCCGCTGACATTTTCAACTTTAATCATCCACGCTTCATAAGGCGTTTCATTGATTAACTGCGGCGCATCCAGCAATTCTTCATTGACTTCTGCCACAGTTCCGCTTACCGGACTGAATACATCGGAAACAGCTTTTACAGATTCCACATCGCCAAAAGCTTCCCCGGCGGTTACTTCATCGCCTGCACCCGGCAGGTTTACAAATACCAAATCGCCTAATTCCTGCTGCGCATAATCGGTCAACCCTACCGTCACTGTGCCATCTTCATTTTCCAGTACCCATTCGTGAGATTTTGTGTATTTTAATTGTTCCAAATTTGCCATTGTAAACTCCTCCTAAAAAATTTTATTTGTTTTTATAGTTTGCCTATTGGCAAGTTCTCATCTTGAAAAAAACTATCGTACGATTGCAATTGTTTCACGTGAAACAATGCAATCTGTTCATCATCCTTGTTACGCTGTCTAAATTTATCGTCAACCATGTTACAATGCTTCCTACAATAGATTGGCTTTATTTTTTAGGCCGTTTGTAGAAAGGCAGCGGCACGATTTCAGCACTTACTTTCCGTCCGCGAATTTCAATTTCCACAGTGTTTCCTACCTGGCCATATTCTTTTTCAATCAATGCCATGGCTACTGGCATCCCAATAAATGGACAATGGGTACCGGAAGTGGTCATACCGATTTGTTGATCGCCTACAAAAACAGGACAATGTTCCCGGGCAATGCCACGACCGGTCACTTTCAGACCCACCCGGCAGCGTTTTGGCTCACCGGCAGCCAGCAAAGCGCTCTTTCCGATAAAATCGCTTTCTTGCTCCAACTTCACAAAAAATCCTAAATCGGTTTCCAACGGTGTTACAGTGTCATCCATTTCGTGTCCATACAACGGCATGGCGGCTTCCAAACGCAGCGTATCACGGGCGCCTAAGCCACAAGGAATCAATCCATAGTCTTTGCCTGCTTCTAGCAATAAACTCCACAATTTAGGGCCATCTTCTGCAGCGCAGTATAATTCATAACCCAATTCGCCAGTGTAACCAGTACGGGAAATAAGACATTTGATACCCTGCACATCACATTCCTGCACAAAACTGTAATACTTTTTAGGAATTTGCGCTTCTGCTACTAAACCAGCCAAAAGCGGAACCGCATTGGGCCCTTGCAAAGCCAACTGTGCAACGGATTCCGATAAATCACGGAATTGTACATCACCGGATAAATGACTGGAAATCCAAGCGGCGTCCTTATCCTTATTAGCCGCGTTGACCACCAGCAAATAGGTTGTATCATTCACTTTATAAACCAGAATATCATCCACTACGCCGCCCTGCTCATTACACATCGGGCTGTACCGCACCTGGCCATCATACATACCGCTGCAATCATTACAGGTAACCATTTGTACATTTTTTAAGGCATCCGGACCCGATAGTACAATTTCTCCCATATGGGATACATCAAACAGACCGCAGGCTGTACGCACTGCCATATGCTCCTTGATCACACCTGTTTCATACTGTACCGGTAATAAATATCCACCGAACGGCACGATTTTTCCGCCAGCCGCTACATGACAATCATAAAGCGGTGTTTTTTTCTCCATGAAATTCATCCTCCTCTAAATGTTATTTTGTTTTATCATGTGAAAAAGCTACATAAACATAAAAAAACAGAGACATGAAAATAATGACACTGCAAGTATCCTTGTTTTCATGCCTCTGTTGCTTTACCTGAAAGATTCCCCGCATTTTAAAATGCAGGTTGCTTCGTCGGTGCAAAAATGCTTTCCAGAGTCCCGTCCGAATCCAGTCCTTTTGCCTGAGAGTTTTTGCTCTTGCACCTTCGGCGATGTGCCATGCACATTCTCTCCCAAATTCCTCAACCGGGTATATCATTGAATTGCCTTTAGTATAAGCAATTTATTCTTCCTTGTCAATCCGTGACTTTCATGCTGCATAAATGGAAAAATTTTATATTTGATACAATTTGCAAAAAGAAATTCTTCACATCCCAAGCCTTATATACTTAGAATGTTTCAAGGTCCTTGCTATGATTCCATATTTCATAAAAACTCGGAAATTCAAGAAAAAAGTTGTTGACAAAAGAGCGCACTCTCAGTATAATAGCTTTTGTTGGTTAACGGGGTGTGGCTCAGTTTGGTAGAGTACGTGGTTTGGGACCATGGGGCCGGGGGTTCGAATCCCTCCACCCCGACTTAACAACTTTAATTTGAGCACCTATATCCTATAGGTGCTCATTCTATTTTGCATGAACATAAATTAGTAAAAAAGATCGCTTCTACAAGCGGTCTTTTTTACTCCCAAGTATCAATTTTTGACTATCCTCTTTATCGTACATAGAATAAGAAATGCGATTGAGACATAAAATCCTCTCGCAAAATCCTAGCTAGTTTCCTGATATAACCGCCACAAAAGCAAGCTAGCACACAAAAAGGCCAAAGCTTCTGCCAGCGGCAAGGCCATCCACACGCCGTTAATCCCGCTCCATTCTGCTAAGATCCACGCCAAGGGAACGGTCAACAAAAATTGCCGCAATAAGGATATCAGCAAAGATGCCATGCCGCGGCCCAAAGCCTCCATCACACCGGAAGCAATCACTCCGACTGCCGAAACCAAAAAGCCCAAACTGATGATAGGCAAAGCCTGTGCGCCTACCGCCAGCAGTACCACATCATCATCAAAAAGTGCCATGATTTGCTCCGGCCATAACCAACACAGTACCATTCCGAAAGCCATAATTCCTGCTACCGCCGCGATGCTGCGTTTGATCGCTTCCCACATACGGTCGTAGCGTCTGGCGCCAAAATTACAACTGATAATGGGCCGCAGACCTTGGACAATGCCGTTTGATGGCATATAGAGAAAGGTTTGCAATTTAAAATAAATGCCCATGACTGCCACATAGACATCACCGTAAGCTGACAATACTTTATTCAGAGCGCCTGCTAAAATAGACGGCAACGCCATGGTAATCGCTGCCGGAATTCCAATGTAATAAAGCTTCCACACCAACTGGCCATTCCATTGAAGATAGCGCGGATGAATTTGTACCATCAACTTTTTCTTTTTGTATGCAACAAGATAAAAGAAAAGGGCTGCCGTCTGTCCAATGACAGTGGCCATGGCGGCGCCAGCTACACCGAAAGCGGGAAAGCCAAACCAGCCAAAAATCAATATGGGGTCTAAAATAATATTTATAATGCTGCCGCTGGCCAACAGCACCATGGTAATCAGCATTTCCCCTACCGATTGAAAAATCTTTTCCATGCTCACCTGTAATAAATATCCCATGGAAAATACAAAAACGATGCCTGCATACTGACAGCCCCAGCCAATAACCTGCGCATCATCGGTGAATAGCTGTAAAAATGGCCGAGGAACGAAGCAACCAAGCAGGATGAACAGCAATCCGTGCAGGACTGTCAATGCCATGCCTAACGTAGCCGTTTGATTGGCCTTTTCCTGGTTTCCGCTGCCCAAGTTCATAGCAATTACCGCATTGATGCCGACTCCAAAGCCCACCGCTAAGGACAATACCATATTCTGCAGTGGAAATACATAGGAAACTGCTGTCAGCGCTTGTATGCCCAAACGAGCCACAAAAATACTATCTACAATATTGTACAAGGATTGCACCACCATTGACAGCATCATCGGCAGCGACATGGATAATAACAGGGAAGAAATGGGTTGGTCCAGCAATTTATTGCCTGTTAAAGTTTTTTTCGACAAAAACCTCACAGCCTTTCCGCAAAAATAAAAAGACTATAAAATCGCTGTTTGATTTCAGAAACAGAAAAATTTATAGTCTTTCATGACGCCTAAGACAGGCCGTATATATTTTTTAGATAAAACAAAAAGGACCGGAGAAACATTCCCCAGCCCTTGACATCCTAACGACGTACTTCTTTGATTCTTGCAGCTTTCCCGAACAGGTTTCTCATGTAGTACAGCTTTGCACGTCTTACTTTACCGTGACGTACCACTGCAATTTTGTCCACACGTGGGGAATGGATTGGGAAACATCTTTCTACTGCTACGCCATAAGCGACACGGCGTACGGTGAAGGTTTCGCTTAAACCAGTACCGCGACGTTTGATTACAACGCCTTCAAAAGCCTGAATACGTTCTTTATTACCTTCAACAACCTTAACGTCAACACGTACTGTATCGCCAGGTCTGAAGTCAGGAATATCAGATCTTAACTGTTCTTGTTCAATACTTCTAATAATATCATTCATTTTGCATGTCCTCCTTCCCGCTAGACGTTCTTATCTTACCTCTTGTAAAACAGCGGACCGTCCTTCTCAAAACACAAATTAGTATAACAGAGTTTTCCTGCGGAGGCAAGCATTTTTTTAAATTTTTCATAAAAAAACTGTAGAGTTACAATAGATGTGAGACCAAAAAGAGGTAGAAAAAAGCGATAGAGTTCATTAGAATAAAGTTACCATACCAAATCCAATGAAAGGACTCAATCGCCATGGATAGTGTAGCACAGAAAACAAAACG
>CABQBF010000044.1 GCA_902462325.1 uncultured Peptococcaceae bacterium | reverse complement strand
TTTCTTTGTATTTTTATTGATGCTTATTCGTTTCTATTTCATACCTTCTTTACAGAACCATAATTTTTTATTGTTCACGGCGATTGCCCTGCCGGTCAAAAGTTTTATTGATTGCATTCTCTGTAACATAAATTGCAGAAAGAAGCTGCCGTCACCCAAAATATAAAATTTTGTTTCATATCCGTTTCACCTCATAACAGCAAATCCAGAATTGCTTTCTTACACTGTACCAATGCAGGCCGTTCTAGTTGGCGGGGATACTCTTCCACAACAGAAAAGGCCATTGGTGATGCCCCTTTTTTCAGCACTAAAATTTGTTTTGCAATGAGCAAGGCTTCATCTACATTATGGGTAACAAAAATAACTGCCGTGTTGGTTTGCTGTTGAATTTCAATCACTTTTTGCTGCAACGCCATACGGGTGAAATAGTCCAACGCGGCAAAGGGCTCGTCCATCAGCAATAAATCAGGCGCATAAGCCAAAGCACGGGCAATGGCTACGCGATGAGCCATGCCGCCCGATAAAGCATCAGGCTTGCTGTGTAAATGGCGAGCATCTAAGCCCACCAATTCCAAAAAAGGCAGTACATCTGCATCGCTCCATTTATTTTGCGACAGCATAATATTTTCCGCTACATTGAGCCACGGTAGTAAACGGCTTTCCTGAAAAACCATACCGATTTTGGGCTGAACCAGCTTTTGATTTTGCTCAAAAGAAATTTTTCCCTGCTCCGGCTGTTCTAATCCGGCAATCAGACGCAGCAGAGTTGTTTTTCCGCAGCCGCTTTTACCTACTAGAACTGTTATCCCTTCTAAAGGCAAATCCAGCGTTAAATCGAAAAATATGCGCTGCACGCCTTTTTGCAACGGATATTCTTTTGTCACATGTTGCAACCGACAAATAGACGCCACTGTCATCTGCATCCACCACCTTTTGTATCCGCACAACTGCTGCAAAGTTGTTTAGTGGTATTGTATCAAAATTATAGCAGAAACACAAACAGCAATCCTCTTATTTTCAGGTGATTTATCTGTAGCAATTTTTTATTTTCTTAGTCAAAATTTATTTTTCACCATTCTTTATAAAAAACGCACAAAAAATTAATATCTGTACCTATGGGCAGGATGACAATGAAATCTCAATTGTGTTATAATATACGTAATTATGTAAAAAGGAGGCGCTCTATGTACGATAGTATTATTGTAGGCTGCGGCTTTGCCGGGGCAGTGGTTGCCCGAGAGCTAGCAGAGCGCGGCAATCAAAATGTATGCATCATCGAAAAGCGCAATCATATCGGTGGCAACTGCTACGATTTATATGACGACGAAGGGATCCTGATTCATCAATACGGACCGCATATTTTTCATACCAACAAAAAAAATGTTTACGATTATTTGTCCCGTTTTACCCAGTGGTATAACTACAAGCATGAGGTTGTTGCCAACATTCATGGACAATTTATGCCAGTGCCATTTAATTTGAACACTTTAAAGCTGGTCTACGGTGAAGAAAAAGCCGCCGTGCTGCGAGAAAAATTAATCAGTACCTATGGCTTGGAAAGCCGCGTACCTATTCTGCAACTAAAAGAAAATGCCGATAAAGATATTCAAGCCATTGCTGATTATGTATATGAAAATATCTTTTTGCATTATACATTAAAGCAATGGGGACAAAAACCGGAGGAAATTGACCCCAGTGTAACAGCTCGTGTGCCGGTGCTCATTTCAGAGGATAACGGCTATTTTCAGGACGCTTATCAAGGTATGCCGTTAGAAGGCTTTACACCGCTGTTTGAAAAAATGCTGGATTATCCCAACATTACACTGATGCTGGATACTGATGCCAACGAGCTGCTCAGTTTACAAGACGGACAAATTTATTTTCAGGGAGAACCATTTGCCGGACAAGTCATCTATACTGGTCCTATTGACGAATTTTTCTCCTGTTGCTATGGACAACTGCCTTACCGCTCCTTAAATTTTGTATTTGAGCATCACGAAAAAAGCGATTATCAGCCCAAAGCGGTGGTAAACTATACTGTCAGTGAAGACTACACTCGCATTACCGAATTTAAAAAGCTAACCGGACAGAAAATGCCTGAGCACACCACCATCATGAAAGAATATCCGATGCCTTACAGTGGAAAGCCGGGCGAAATCCCCTACTATTCTATCATCAATGAAGAAAATTTAGCGCTGTACGCAAAATACTGTCGGCTACTGGAGGGCTATCCGCAGTTTCATTTATTAGGACGGCTGGCAGAATATAAATACTATAATATCGACGCCATTGTAGATAAGGCATTAACATTGGCAGACACTTTATTAGGTTAAGCAGGAGGCTATTATGAAGGTTTTATCCATTGCAATTCCCTCTTACAATTCAGAAAGCTATATGGCAAACTGCATTGAATCGCTGTTAATTGGTGGCGACGATGTAGAAATTTTAATTGTTAACGATGGCTCCAAAGATAATACGGGCCGTATCGCAGATGAATATGCAGCCAAATACCCCAATGTCATCCGCGCCATTCATCAGGAAAACGGCGGACACGGTGAAGCAGTAAATACCGGTCTGCGCAATGCCACCGGCGCCTACTTTAAAGTAGTAGACAGCGACGACTGGGTAGACCCAAAGGCTTACAAAGAAATTTTAACGTTGCTGAAACAAATGCTGACTGAGCATCGCCAATTAGATATGCTCATTTCCAATTTTGTTTACGATAAACAAGGTGCGTCGTTCAAAAAAGTAATGAACTATCGCTCGGTGCTGCCACAAAACGAAATTTTCACTTGGGACCAAATTGGGCATTTCAAAAAAGGCCAATATATTTTGATGCATTCGGTTATCTACCGCACCCAAATGCTGCGGGATTGTGAATTGGAATTGCCGAAGCACACTTTCTATGTAGATAACATTTTTGTGTACCAACCGCTGCCGGCAGTAAAGACCATTTATTATTTAGATGTAGACTTTTATCATTACTTCATTGGCCGCGATGACCAATCGGTAAATGAAAAAGTGATGATTAAACGGGTTGACCAACAACTGCGCGTCAATAAGCTGATGATTGATTACTACGATTTATCCGACAAAACCATGATTTCCAGCAAAAAATTACGCCAGTATATGTACAATTACCTAGAAATCATGATGACTATATCTTCTATCATGCTCATTCGTTCTCATGATGCCACCAATCTGGTCAAACGGGACGAGCTGTGGGAATATTTACAGTTGAGCAATCCGCGCATGTATAAAAAATTGCGCTACGGATTATTTGGCCGCGTCATGACGTTACAAAACCCCGCCGGACGCAAATTTGCAGAGTTGTGCTATAAAATCGCGCAGAAAACATTCGGCTTTAATTGATGCAGGAAATTTTTCTTCAAGGACACAAAAACAGGAGCTACGCCTCCCGTTTTTGTGTCCTTAATTTTTCTATACATAGTTTACACCTCTTTCAAAAAATAGTTGAAAATTTTTATTTTTATACAAACAAAAACAAACTAATCTAATTTGTATTTTCGTCACAGTAATGTTTATTTTAATATTTATATTGCAAAAATTATTTATTTTTTATACAATAATTTCAAAATGAAAAAGGAGGATTTTCTTATGAAAGTAGGAATTATTCGTTGTATGCAAACAGAAGATTATTGCCCAGGCACCAATGATTTCAAAATGGTGGCAGAAAAGAAAGGGGCTTTTGAAGGCGTAGAGGAACCGATTGAAATCATCGGTTTTATCAACTGCGGCGGTTGTCCAGCAAAAAAATCGGTACTGCGGGCTCGTGAACTAGTAAAACGAGGAGCAGATACCATTGCCTTTGCTTCTTGCATAACGAAAGGTAATCCTATCGGATATCCTTGCCCATTCGCAGCTAAAATGAAAGATTTAGTGAAAAAAGAAGTAGGCGAAAACGTAAGAATTTTGGATTTTACTCACTAAAAATTCTAACTTACACCAATTTAAAAGTACAAGCTCATAAAAAAGCTACGCTGATAAAAAATCAACGCAGCTTTTTCTATAACGAATTTTTTCAAATGTTTCACGTGAAACATTTTTGCCGCTAATCATTAATGGCTGGACGTTACTGCTTCTACGCAAGGCTCGCCAGACAAACATGGAAAAGATTTTTCGCCGTCAGCTTGCTCTTTTCGTTCTGGCAATCCTGTTGATACCTCTGCATTTTCTTTTAACGGCACTAACTTCCAACTGATGCGTTCTGCCCATGGTTTCCACAAAGAAGATACCAGATAAGCCATACAAAAGCAGGGAATGTATACTTTAGCCCAAGATTTGAAAAAAATCAGTACTTCTTGATGAGCCAAAATTACAATGTTATAAAAACACATAACCCCTGTCATAATAGCTGCAAATTGCATAGAAAATAATATAGGAACAAGCATGGAAACGTGTTTGCCATTTTTCACAGGCATATGTTTGGCCAGCCACAAGGCATTTTCACCCAGCGGCAACCATAAATTGCAGATAAAAGCACACAGAAAACCAATCGGCAAGGATTTGGCCAATAAATCTAGCTGAATACCGCCATAACGAACAAATTGTGATGTACAGCATAACACCAGCGCCATCGGCGGTACCATAAATAAGGTACGAACGAGAATTCGTTTATCAATTTTTTGTTTCATCGTAATTACTTCCTTTCTGTCATAAATACAAAAATATTTTCCAAACAACAAAAAACGAGCCAATGCAAACCAACTGGATTTACGTGATTTACACTACTCGTTTATAGGGCATCTCTTCAATTTTCTGTTATTATTTTATCATATTCAAAAGAAATTGTCAAAGTGCAAATTTTTCCCGCCTTAAAATTCTAACAGCATATCATACCAGACTGCGCCGCCGTGCTCGGATTGGGATACACCCTGGTTTTGATATCCAAATTTTTCATAATAGGAAATCATATTTTCTTTGCAGGTTAAGATACATCCTTTTCGACCTGTTGCACGAGCATCAGCAATGAGCCTGTTCATCAAGGCAATCCCATAGTGATTACCACGATAATCGGGTAACACATTCAAACCAAACACCGCCTGATAGGCAGCAGATTCATCATGCAGATGGGGCTGCTCAAACATTTCATCGGTAATGGCTGCTTGATTAGTGACAAAACCGTCAATAAAACCAATAATCGTTCCATCGTTTAATTCTAATATCCAAAAATGCTTACTGTAAATTTGTAACCGCTGGGCTAAAGTTTCTTTTGTTGCTGCTTCTGCAGCAGGAAAGCAAGCTGCTTCTATTTGTGCAAGTTTGTTTAAATCCTGCCAATTCGCGTTGCGAATCCTATATTGTTCTGGCATAAACTCCACTCCAGTTTTTATATACTGTATGCTTCAATAATTCTCGCAATTTTTGCTAAAAATGCATCTTCACCCATGGTATTCAGCTTGAAAAATATCGCACTGCTACCGCCAGACGTAACTGCTGAAATATGAATTTGATTGCCATCCTGCAACAATGTGATGCTCAAGCTTAAACGGTTGTTTCCGGCAAAGCTATATCGTTCGTAAACACGAACTGCACAACGGCAATGTTCTGTATGAAAGTCACTTGTTTCTTCTAAAGTTGCTGAAATACTGCCTTCTAAGATTTCAGTATCTAATGTATCTAAAATTTTTTGAAAATCGCCTCGTAATTGCCGTTCTAATTTCGCCATAGTATTCTCCTATATCTATCCTGCAAAAGAGTTGCTGTTTTCCTGCGTTCCTGTCTGTTGCATATCTTTTTTAGGCAAACGAATTACTACTTCTAAATAATCGTCATTTTCACTTTCCGTTACTTCCGCAGGCAAACCAGCGTCTTGAATTGTTTTTACCGTACCGCGAATGGTGTTGACGAATATTTTCATATCCTTAATGGCCTTCATCATTTTCTTTTTTTTCTGCTCACGTATATTTTTTTCTTCTGTGATGAGTATATTTTCAATCAATTCATCGGTTTGCCGCACATTCAGATTATTTTTATAAATACGATTTAAAACCTCCAATTGCTGTTCTTCATTTTTCAGCTTTAACAGGGAACGTACATGGCGTTCTGTAATCACATCAACAGAAATTTCCCGCCGCACCCGTTCTGAAATATGCAGTAAACGCAGTTTATTGGCTATTGTAGGCTGACTTTTGCCCATTTTACGGGCAACTTCTTCCTGTGTGATTTGAAACTCCTGAATTAAACGAGCATAGCCTTCTGCTTCTTCAAAATAATTCAAATCTTCCCGTTGTAAGTTTTCAATTAGCGCCATCTCAGCAACTTCTCTATCATCTAACTGACGCAGCAAAGCTGGAATGGTTTCTTTGCCAGCCAACATACTGGCACGAAACCGGCGCTCACCGGATACCAACTGATACTTTCCATCTACCAGACGCACAATCACCGGCTGCAGTACACCATATTGGCGAATGGAGTTGGACAGTTCCTCTAATTGAGCTGGATCAAAATACGCTCTTGGCTGAAATGGATTAGGCTGAATTTCTGCAATAGATAAATCCAGAATGACTTCGCTCTGTTTTTGTTCCGCACCTGTTTCCAATTGTTCCATATCATTTTCCTCCTGAAAAAATTGCCGTAATGTATGAATTCTGGTTTTCAGCATGATAGTTTCCTTTTCTATTTCAACAGATTTTCAATGAATATTTCAAAAAAGAATTCGCTTTTTCTTTTTAATTTCCTGCTTTTTACAATTAATTCTTACTGCCGTCGTCTTTCACAATTTTTTCAATCTTCCACACATTTATGGTTTCTACATCGGGACAACAAAACACAGCCGTTCCATCAGGTTGTCCCGGAATACTGCCGCCATAACGCAAAATATCTATGTACGGAAAAGCCACGTGCATAGCCATAGGGCACAAATTACCTCGCTGAGTGTCAAAGTCATAGCTATCACCGATTTTATGTCCGCGATGACAGGGCTGCGGTCCTTTGCGGTCAATCAATGTAATTTTTATTTTAGGGCGCATAAACATTCCTCCCAGGTTACGAAATTTTATAGGCAAACACAAAATCGTCCATAAAAAATCCCTGTCCAATATCGTTTTTTTCTTCTCCAATTTTTACAAAACCTAAATGCTCATAAGCATATACCGCCGGATTATCTCGATTTACGTTTAATACAATCGTATCCAATCCATATTTTTTTGCATTTGCTATTACAAATTGCAGCATCAATTTAGAATAACCTTTTCCGCGCTGTGTTTTTTGTAAATAAAATTTACTGAGATATACTACATCATTCCGCGGATAAAAGGCCAGAAAACCGATAGGCTGTCCATCCTCGCAAATAAAATAATATTGATAACCATGTTCCAATTGATTTGTAATCGCTTCTACTGTTTGAAAACGGGAAAGCATATAATCATTCTGTGCTTTTCCAATCAGCGGGTCAAAATGTTCTCTTACAATATCCGTAGCCAAGGCCGATAAAGCTGCAATATCAGCAAGATTTTGCAGCTCAACTTTCTCAAATTTCATAACTATCATACCTTCTTTGCCACATAATAAGGACAGCTTTCTTTTTTGCACTGCTCGTTAAATTTTGAAAATCCGCAGATGATAGGATCCGGCAATTCCATTTGCACCAAAAAATGCTCTTGCGTGAAAGCTACCGCCTCTTTCACCGCAGTGAACGAATCTCGCTTACAGCAACGGGGGCCGCCCAAATTTCCGATTGCCTGCAAAGCGCGGGCCGTCATTTGATTGGCCAGTCCCCACACATCCTGATGTAAAGGCGTGGCTCCGGTTATAATACTTACAAAAATTCCGGCGCTAACGCCAGCACCACAGCAGCCCCAAAAACCGCAGGCACCGCCGGGAATTTGCTGACCACGGCGCGACATTTCGGACAAAGCTGTTTGCAATTTCAGTTCTCCTCCACTATTATGATAAGCGGTCAGTAATACAGCACCTACTAAAATATGATGCTCTGGTCCATGCATATAAATTTGCGGCTGCGTCATAATCTGCTGCATGAGAGCGATAGGATTGCGGCTCTTACTGCTGCCGCATACCTCTAAAATCAATTCTGCTCCCTTTTTCAAATGGCAAGCATCGCAAACAAAATGACCTTCTTTACAAGCTGCTGTTGTTTCATACATCTGACCGCATAACGCGCACTGCATCTGACGCGGTGTTCGAAAATATTCCAGCTCTGCACCACAGAGCAAACAATTTGAGGTAGGCATAAGGGACTCCTTTTAATCTATACGCTTTTACTATATTATAACGGCTTCTTTTGCGGAGTTCCTGCTTTGCGCGGATATTTTTTTGGCGTATCTTTTATTTTTTCAATTACAGCCAAATTGCGGGTATACGCGCCATCGGCCAAGGTAAATTGCTGCACGTCTACCAGCTTGCCGCCCAGTTCTTTCAAAGCGTTGCTGCTTTCTTTAATTTCATTTTCCAACTCCGGCCCTTTCAGCGCGATAAAAATACCGCCTTTTTTCACAAATGGCAGACAAATTTCTAACAATACTGGCATACGGGCTACAGCTCTGGCTGTAGCCATATCATATTGCTGCCGGTATTCGGGCTTGATACCGAATTCTTCCGCCCGCCCATGCACAGCCTTTACATCTTTGAGCTGCAATTTTTGACACAGCTCCTGTAAAAATATAATGCGTTTATTTAAAGAGTCAAATAAGGTCAAATCTAAGGCAGGCTCCATAATCTTCAAAGGCACACCAGGAAATCCAGCGCCAGTGCCAACGTCAATCATAGATTTTTGTTTTAAATCAGGCACTACACGAAGTAGACAAGCTGAGTCTACAAAATGTTTATAAGCCACTTCTACCGGTTCTTCAATAGCCGTCAAATTCATTTTTTGATTCCATGTAATCAGCGTATCGTAATATATCACAAATTGCTGCAGTTGTGGTTCCGTCAGGGAGAACCCTTCGCTGGTGAAAGCATTTGTCAGAATATCTCTCATTCTGTGGCTCCTTCCTGACGGCGCTGCTGTTCCAAATAAACTAACAGCACCGAAATATCGGCTGGTGACACACCAGAAATACGGGAAGCCTGGCCAACGGACAACGGTTTGATTTTATTCAGCTTCTGCTTGGCCTCATTGCGCAAACCAGTAATCAAAGTGTAATCCAAATCCTCCGGTAAACGGCGGTTTTCGATTTTTTCCATACGGGCTACTTGTTCCATCTGCATTTTAATATAACCCTCATATTTAATCTGTATTTCCACCTGTTCCCGCACGTTGGCTGGTAACGTGTCATCACCAATACCTACGGCTATCAAATCGTCATAGGTAATATGAGGCCGTTTGAGCAATTCTGCAGCGGGCAAGCCATGCTTCAAAGGCGCGCTGCCCCGTTCTGTTAAAATATCCTGCATCACTTGTAAATTGCACGACACCGTGGTGTGGCTCAAACGCTCTATTTCCGCCGCAATGGCCGCTTTTCTGGCGCAGAAAGTTGTATAGCGTTCGTCATCAACCAAACCGGCTTGCCGTCCTTTTTCTGTTAAGCGCAAATCGGCATTATCCTGTCGCAGCAACAGACGATATTCTGCACGGGAAGTCAACATCCGGTAAGGTTCGTTGGTACCTTTGGTGACCAAATCATCAATTAATACGCCAATATATCCTTCATAGCGTTTCAAAACCAACGGTTCTTTGCCTTCCAGCTTTAAACTGGCATTTATGCCTGCCATCAATCCTTGGGCTGCTGCTTCTTCATAACCGGAAGTCCCGTTAATTTGTCCGGCCGTAAATAAATTTTCAATCACTTTCGTTTCCAGCGATGGCTTTAACTGCAGCGGATCGATACAATCATACTCAATGGCATACGCCGGACGCATCATTTCTACATGCTCTAAGCCGGGAATGGTACGAATCATTTGCAGTTGCACTTCTTCCGGCAAGCTGGAGGAAAAGCCCTGCACATACATTTCCTGCGTATTTAATCCCTCCGGCTCAATAAATAATTGATGCTGGCTTTTATCGCTGAACCGCACAATTTTATCCTCAATAGACGGACAATAACGGGGACCAGTTCCTTCAATAAAGCCGGAAAACAACGGAGAACGGTCCAAATTATTGCGAATAATCTGGTGGGTGCGTTCATTGGTATAGGTTAGCCAGCAAGGCTGCATTTCACTGCCGTTGCTCTCTGTAGTAAGAAAAGAAAAATACAAATTTTCTTCCCCATCCTGACGGGACATTTTGCTGAAATCTATGGTGCGTTTATCCACACGAGCCGGCGTACCGGTTTTAAAGCGTACCACTTTTAAACCCAAATCTTTCATATTGCCCGATAATAGCTTGGCTGACCGCTGGCCATTTGGCCCGCATTCTTCCGAATATTCGCCAATAATGACACGGCCCTTCAGATAAGTGCCTGTAGCTAAAATGACCGCTTTAGCCAGATAGGTAGCGCCAGTTTGTCCCACAACACCTTTTACCACGCCGTCCTCTACCATCAATCTATCCACAATCATTTGTTTGACTGCTAAATTTTCCTGATTTTGCAAGGTTTTCGTCATTTCTACTTGATACTGATATTTATCAGCCTGCGCCCGCAGAGAGTGTACCGCTGGCCCTTTGGTGGTATTCAGCATACGAACCTGGATTTGCGTTTTGTCGATGTTGCGGCCCATTTCACCGCCTAATGCGTCAATTTCCCGTACCAAATGACCCTTAGCTGGCCCTCCAATAGACGGATTGCAGGGCATAAAAGCAATATTGCTCATATCTACCGTGACAATCAGCGTTTTGTGTCCCATACGGGCAGCAGCCAGTGCCGCTTCACAGCCTGCATGACCAGCGCCTACTACCACCACATCATAGGTATCTGCAATATATTCAATCGGCATTTCTTTCACCTCAATTTTATTTTCCTAAACAAAATTTTGAAAAAATCTGATCCAACAAATCATCTTCCACTGTTTCGCCAGTAATTTTGCCCAGCTTTTCCCAAGCATTCTGCAAATCAATTACTAAAAAGTCTACCGACAAGCCCAACTCCAAACCATTTAAAAATCCAGCAAGATGGGACAGACTTTCTTCTAAAATCTGAATATGGCGCACATTGGTTACTAATATCTGATTGCTGACCTCCAGCGTACCGGCAAAAAATAAATCGTTAATTTTTTGCTCCAATTGCTCTAAGCCATTTTTTTCTTGTGCTGAAATTTCCAGCATAGGTTCATGACCAATCGCATCAAATACCTGCTGACGCACAGCATCCGAAATACCTAAATCGCTTTTATTCAGCAAATAAATAACCGGTCTATTTTGCAAATCAGCCATTAGCTGTTTATCCTGCTCTGTTAAGCCCTGCACACCGTCTATCACATATAAAACCAAATCGGCGTTGCGCACAAACTGCTGCGCTTTATCTACACCAATTTGTTCTACAATATTATCTGTTTCCCGAATACCAGCAGTATCTACAATTTTTAAAGGAATTCCGTTTAAATTGATATATTCCTCTATCACATCCCGGGTAGTGCCAGGAATATCGGTGACAATGGCACGCTCCTGTCCCAAAAGCGCATTCAGCAAACTGGATTTTCCCACATTTGGCTTTCCAGCAATCACAACTCGTAATCCGTCGCGAATCATCTTCCCCTTTTGCGCGTTCTGCAGCACCGCCTCAACCTGACCCTGTAGTGCCGAAACTCTCTCTGCAAACTGTTGAGCCGTTAAACGCTCAATATCATCGTCTGGATAATCAATATCCGCTTGAATGAATGCGATTAATTCCAGCAAATCAGCCCGTAAAGCTTTTACCATAACCGATAAGGTTCCCTGTAACTGTGATAAGGCCAAATCTACGCCCCGCTCTGTTTTGGCCTGTACAATATCCATAATTGATTCGGCCTGTGCCAAATCCAAACGGCCATTTAGAAAGGCCCGCTTACTGTATTCGCCGGCTTCAGCTAATCGGGCGCCCGATAACAAAATTAATTGCAGTACTTGTTTCAATACTACCATACCACCATGGCACTGCACTTCTACTACATCTTCACCGGTAAAACTGCGCGGTCCCCGCATCAACAAAAATAACGCTTCATCAATTTTTTTCTGTTGCCGCCAGTCATATACATATCCATAATGAATGGTGTGGCTCTGTGCTGTCTGTAAATCAGAACTGCCTAGATAAATTTTTTCCGCTACGCTCACAGCCTGCGGCCCGCTAATACGGATAATCCCCACACTGCTCTCTCCTACAGCAGTCACTAACGCTGCAATGGTATCCTGCTGAATCAAAAGGACTCACCTCTATTTTTATGTAACACAAATTTTTCAATCTATTTCTTACTAATTTATCTTTTATAAATACAGTGCTTTTTTTGGACAATGCTCAATACAATTCATACATAAAATACACTCTGTACCATTTTTACGGTTTCTGGCGTTATCTGTCATATCCACATCCATTGGACAAACCTTTTTACACATCCCACAGCGCACGCAAAGGCTGGTATCGCATTTTATACGCAAAGCAGCAAAATAACTGGCTGGTTTCAGAAACACTGTCACCGGACAGATATATTTACAAAAAGCCCGATTATCCTTGCAATATAACGCCAAAGCAACGCCTACTGTATAATAAAGTACATTGCCAATTAAAAAACTCCAAAACATAATCGTTTCCAACTTCGCCACTTGAAATACAAATAACGACGCCACAAAGGTGAAAGATGCTACAAATACTATATAGCGAACCCAACCAAATGTCTTGCGCTCCGTTTGTGCAGTCTTATAAGGCAGCAAATCTAAAATCATTGCAGTCCAGCAGGCATAACCACACCAGCCTCGGCCAAAAAGCAACGGCCCTAAAATTTTAGCTACTAAATAATGAATCACTGCCGCTTCAAATACGCCGGAAAACAAATAATACCAAAAACCCTCCAACTGCATATTTTCCCGGGATAGTATCCCCAAATAAACCAGCATATATAGTCCCACAGCAAATTGCACTGCATTGCGGGCATATTTCCATTTATGTTGATATAAAAGTAATCCTGCAGCAAGACAAGTGCCAATATAAGAAAAATTGAAAAGATAAAACAAATTATGCTGTGTTTGCCATAACACCACAGCAATCATCTCAAACACAAGCCAAAATCCGAAAATTGTAACATACTCTTTTTTCATTGACAACAATCCTCATAAAGCGTTTCTTAATCATTGTATCATACCGGAAAAGAAAATAAAATAACCTGTGTGTCGCCGAAACCGAAAATACTGCTCCATTTTTTGCTTTCCATTTCATAAAAACAGATAAACTAAAAAAATTGTACACCGCAGAAATAAACCTCTTCAACAAAAATAGGATTGTTATATAAAAAAGATTTTTATGTAACAATCCCTACTTCACATTTTCATTTTAACTTTCAATATTTTTGTGGTTTAATCCACTCCCAACGTGATACCGCCTCGTCTTTCTGACGGCTGCACAATAACAGAGACAGCTTGATTGCCATTCCACTGAAAAGCATAGGACTCCCCTGATGCCTGTCCAATCAGGTTTTTCCAAGATAAATCTGTAATAATCTGCGGGTCGCAAGAACCGCTTTGTCCCATCCAACAAATCACCGCATCAGGGTCCACTGTGATGGTACTTCTGCTTTGTATATTGCTGAGTACTATAGGGTTTCCGTCTGACAAAACAGCAACATAAGCATCCTTGCCCTTACCTATCAACGTCGAAGTGGCCAACCCTTTTTGTGAAAGAACGCCAGAGCCGATAAATCGCACACTATATTCGCAATCTTGCGTAAAAGCTAAAATATTTTCCGACTCTACAGAAATCACTTCTCCTTCTGCCAGATGATAGACGACAATATGCTGACCATAGCTTGCATAATACGTAACAGAATCACCGGTCATAGTCACTTTCATCAACGGCAGATTTTCACCGGTTACCCGACGTAAAAGAGAACCCAACGCCGCCTGCGCCAAATTATTCTGCGGTCCTAATAATACTTTTTCAAATTTATAATTTTTTCCGCCTGGATTTTCCCCGGCAATAAAGGCTCCCGCCTTCGTGTATAACATATCATTGCCTTTACAAGTTACTTTCAAAGTCAATTCATTCACGATTTCAAATGTAAGCATCATATCCCCCTGCTGTTTAACTTTTGCACATGCACCATATCTAATCGCTTACCTCTACGCCATATAGCTGGCAAATACCTGCTAAATCTTTCGCCATGCCATTTCCCACAGCATAAAATTTCCATGCGCCTTTATACCGATATAACTCGCCAATCATCATAGAAATTACGTTATTATAATAGTCTTCCATTTTAAAGCTAACCAACTCTACATTCTCTTTTTCCTTTAAAATCCGCACATAGGCATCCTGCAGCATACCAAAATGCAAGTTTTTAGAAAAAGCTTCATTGATGGTTAATACAAAAACAATCCGCTCCACATTTGGATTTATTTTTTTAAGATTGATATCAAAAATCTCTCTATCGACACCATCAATCAACTTCCATCTCACACTTTTATCTGGACTTAAAGACTGTCCATAAAAAACAAACCAATCGTCACCCAAAACTTTTCCATTTTTATCTAACAAAAAAGCAGATACATCCACATCACACAAAGCATTTAAAGTATTCCAACCAAAGCAGGCTCGCACCATAGATGACGAACTATTCAAATTTAGCGAAAATTTTTGTCCTTTTTGCACAGTTTGCCGCAAAGTAGGAATTTGCATTTGATAAGGCGTTCCGACTGATGTAGCAACAGTCGGCTGTACACTATCAGTAGAAACATTTCCTGACACATTCAAATTGCCAATCGTTTGATGATTTTTAGCAGTTTGTACTTTTTCTGCATTGATTGCAAAAATCGTGCCGCTGTCTACCGCTGTTTTTGTCCTTGTTGGAACTTCTATCATAAAATCCCTTCTTTATCCCCACTTTTATTTGTTAGCGCGATTATACCACACTTGATAAGAAAAGTCATTCTATTTTCTGAAACCAAATAAAAACAAAAAACAGGCTGTCCACTTCTATTAATTAAGAAGTTTTAGCCTGTCCTTTCTATTAAGCCCGTTTAAAATCTTTCCGACGATTATCCTTAGCGTTGCTTTCCGGCACAATTACAACTTTACGGTAAGGTTCTTCCCCTTCACTGTAAGTTGTCACGCGACGGTCATTTTGCAACGCCATATGAATAATTCGGCGTTCCTGCGGGTTCATTGGCTCCAATACTACCTTTTGGCCAGTCTTTCTGGCTTTTGCCGCCAGCTTATGGCTTAACCCAATCAAGGTTTCTTCTCGCTTAGCCCGATAATTTTCAATATCAATGATACCCTTTACTTTAACGCTATTCTTTTCATTGATTACCAAATTCAATAAAAATTGCAGCGAGTCTAACGTATCACCGCGACGACCAATCAAAATGCCTAAATTATCACCTTTTAAATCGAAAACTAAATAATTATTTTTTTCTTTAATGTCAATAACGACATCCAGCTTCATTTCCTCAAAAATCTTGCTCAGAAAAGCCCGTCCCTTTTCTTCCGCTCTCGCTAAGGCAGCCTTCTTATCGGCAGCTTTTTGTTCCGCATTTTCCATAACTGCTTTTTCCTGCGGTTCTACTCTCGTTTCAATAGAAGCAGCTTCAGTCATTTCAATGGTTTCCTCGGCTGCAGGAACTGGTTCTTCTACAAGTACTTTTTTTTCAGGCTCTATTTTTTTTTCTTCAACAGACACCTCTGCAGCTTTCGGCTGTTCCATCGTTTTCTGACAAATTACTTCCTCTTTGCGTTCTTCCTTGATATCATTCACGATATCTTTTAATTCTTCAATCACTTTTTTCTTAACACGAACCACCGCATCCCGCTGTCCAAAACCTAAAAAACCTTTGGAAGGATGGGTAATCACTTCATATTCAATATCATCACGGGTCAGCATCATTTCATTCAATGCTTTTTCCAGCGCTTCTTCAATTGTTTTTGCGGTATATTCTTTTCCGGACATGAAATTCATCTCCTTCATTCTTCCTTTTCTTCTACAACGTCTATTTTAGCTGCTTCTTTCTGTTTTCCTTTACCGGCCGCAGCCTTTTTGCTGGTCATTTTCGCCTTTTTCTCAGCAATCCGCTTTTCTTTTTCTTCTGCTTCCCTTGCCGCACGGGCTTCCATTTCTTTGCGTTTCTGTTTATTCATAAAGAATTGCTGCACAATACTTAAAATACTAAAAAATGCCCAGTACAAACACAAACCGGATGGCATGCTCCAGCAAACAAACAACATCATAGCCGGCATAACATACAGCATGGTTTTCATAGTTGGATTTTCAGCGGCCTGCGGCGTAGTAGCCATACTGATTTTTTGCTGTAAAAACATTGTTGCAGCTACCAATACGGGCAAAATAAAAAATGGGTCTTTATCAGCTAAATTTGGAATCCAAAAAAATGTTGCATGTTCAATCGGGTCAAAATCATATTGACGCAACGCACCGAACAACCCAATTAAAATTGGCATCTGAATTAACAGCGGTAAGCAGCCTGCCATCGGATTAACATTGTACTCCTTGTACAGCTTCATAACCTCTTCGTTCATTTTTTCTGGATTATTTTTATATTTTTTTTGCAAATATTCCAGCTTTGGCTGCACTTCCTGCATATTCATAGTTGATTTCATCTGTTTCTGCATCAAAGGAAACAGTATAATTTTTATCAAAATAGAAATCAATATAATAGCCAGCGCATAGCTGGGAAACCCTATCATAACTGTTACTTGATACAGAGCGTCAATCACTTTACTGATGAGATCTGCAACTGGTTGTAAAAATGAATATATTCCCATACCGTCACTATTCATATATTGTTGGCCCGTCTCTTATGAAAGAATCAGGCACGTCACCTCCTAGTATTATTTTACAGGATCATAACCCCCGGGATGGAAGGGATGGCATTTACAAATGCGCTTGATGGCCATCCAGCCGCCCTTAAGAAATCCATACTTGCTGACCGCTTCATAAGCATACTGAGAACAAGTTGGATAAAAGCGGCACGTTGGCTGCATTTTTAAAATGGACAGATATTTCCGGTAAAAATTTATGAGAAATAAAAGCATCTTCTTTGGCAATTCAATCAATCCAGACACCACTTTTCCGCAACAAATACTTTACGTTCTTTTCCAATTCATGATATCCAATCTCCGTTACCGGTACCCGCGTTAAAATAATCAAATCATATCCTGGCTTGATATGCTGCAGATTATGCCGCACAATTTCCCGCAATCTACGCTTATAATAATTCCGCACATTGGCTTTGCCTACTTTTTTAGAAATAGAAAAACCTACCCGAATTTCTTCGCCCTTCCGTGCTTTCGGATAAAGCACCAGATATTTGGTCGATACAGATTTGGCACTGCGATATACTTTTCTGAAATCAGCATTTTTTCTCAGTCTGTATTCCTTTTTTAACATCAGAAACCCTCCTAAATAGGAAAAAATGCCTGAATAATATAAAAAGGCCACTTGGGCCTTTTCGTTAAGAGCTATATTTTGAAAAAATTAAGCGCTTAATTTTTTTCTCCCTTTTGCTCTTCTTCTTTTGAGTACGTTTCTACCATTGGCGCTTAACATTCTTCTTCTGAAACCATGAACTCTTTTATGTTTTTTATTTTTTGGTTGATAGGTTCTTTTCACCGTACAACACCTCCCTTTCATATTCCTTGACAGACTATCACAATCTTACGATTAAAATTACATTTACAATGAGATATTATATAATATTGAAATAAAGTGGTCAAGTATTTGAAATCATTTTTTTCCTGTATTTTTTCAAGATAACGTGCCGTTTACTTGTTTTTACAGGCAAGAACCGCCTAACTTTTCAAAATTTGTTTCTTTTTATCTCAGAATTTGATTTTACGTTTTTCCTCAAAAAAACAAAAAATTTTCACATCGTTTTTTCCCTTTTTACGCTTAAAAAATTTTTATTCATCCACATGTGGATAATTTTTTACTATCTTTTTTAAAAACCTGTTGATAAATTAAACTGTTTCTGCTATGATTTTAGGGTATCCTTTTTATAATTGTGGATAACATAGTCACTTATCAACAGGTTTTGTGGATAATTTTTATATTTTCAAATTTTTATTTTCAACTTTCAAAATTTTTTCATTTAAGATAAAAAATTCAGAAATACAACAAATCATTTCAAAATTTTAATGT
>CABQBF010000043.1 GCA_902462325.1 uncultured Peptococcaceae bacterium | reverse complement strand
ATTTCTGCGTGTTGATGTTTTCTGCTTTTTCGTGCCATGAAAATACCCCTTTCGATGAAAAAGGCTACGGCGCGAACCGTAGCCTCTGACAATATCATACCATATGTGATTTTCCGCTTCCACGAAGGAATATCCATTTGTCGCTTCCACGAGCTTAGTCACACGCATGCAACTATTTTTTGCTGTTTTTTCACCTTTTTGCTCTTGATTTCACTAATATTTTATGGCATTTTAACCGCTTTTCTTGTACTTATGATTTAAATTATACTCAAATATCTATTGAATGTGGTTTTGTCGTCAGCTTAGCGTAAGCGAGTAGATTTCATTTAAAGTCATGTATTCATTTTAATGGATAGGTACATGCTATGGAGCGTTTATGTTATTTCTTTTTTACTATCCAGGTAGCCATAAAGATTAAATGTATTAAAAAACGCCATAGGTTGTGCCTATAGCGCTTTTCTATACAGTTTATAATTCGACAAAAATCTGATTTTCTACTTTTATATTGATTGGTACAAGATTTCGATATTGAGCTAAAATATCGTCATATAAAACTCCAGGATATTTTGGAATCTCTACTGTGATGGCAACAAAATATTTCATGGGTGTAGTCCCAGCAATATCTCTATTCATTCCATGAAGTATGAAGAAAGGATTGCTCAAAGAAGACGCTCTCATAGTAATAGTTTTTTTGGTCACAGTATCCCATTTTAAATGCTGTGACCGTAATTCATCTTCACTCAAAAATTGCTTTGGCGGTTTAGAGATTGGTAGATCAGAACGACTATATCCTAAATCATATAGTTCTTTTTCTGCGTCTGTTCCCACAAAGGCTGCTTTTTGCTTTCTACCATGTATTGTGTTTTTGAAATAATTGTAATGTTTATCATGCGGGTAAAAATAATCTTCTACACAATTACAGGTATAAGAATCAACATCATTTGGGTTTAATTCAGATAAAGTTGAAAGCGTCCATGTTATATTGGCATTGCATTTAAGCCCATTTATATCAGGGAGAAGAACAGGGAGTTCTATATTTTGTTTAGGAGCAATATTTCCTTCATATAAAACAACAACTTTATTATCTTCACAATTTAGGATATTTGTAACATCATCAATACAGAATCCGAATCCTATTTCTTCGATGCTATATTCATCTGAATCTTCTGCCGTGTGAATAAGCAACGTTTTTGCCATGTGCTGAGAGATTTCAGAGGATAATGCCATCATTTTTCCTAGTTTACCAGTAACAATAGGGGTGGCAAAACTGGTTCCACATTCTACAGTTGTTTTATTTGGTGTAGTGCTTATTAAAACAGCTGGATTTTCTGGTGATCCTCCAAATTCCAGAACATCAGGCTTTATTTTGCACCCCTCACGTCCAGGACCAATACAACTATAACTAGCTCTTATCTTTTCTCCATTTTTGTCAAATGTATAAGCACCAATTCCTAAACCATTAACCAAGTCTGAAGGAGCCTGTATCCTATTAAAAGGATAAGGCAAATCTCCGTCATTTCCGACAGCAACACAAAATAGTGGATGATGAGGAAGCATGGAAAGTCTATCCAATGCATAGGTAAAACGACTAATGTCATCATCTACAATTGCACCACGAGGACCAAAAGATAAATTATATAATGCAGTTTCTGTATGGTTATGCACGATTTCTTCTATTTGGTCGATTGCAGGATATAGCCCGCTATCTTCTATAGGATTTCCCGTTTGCTGTTGGGGTAATACTCTATATGAGTCAACAGAAACAACCGGTGTTTCAAGCTGTTGGGTTGATGGCCTATAATTCAACAGTCCGTATAAAACAGCACCACAAACAGCAGTTCCGTGTGCAATGAGTGCTGGATGTCCAGAAATAGGTGTCAGTTCATGTGCGGTGACAAAATCTTTTAAATGAGGTAATGTTGAATCAGCACCACCATCAAAAACGCCTATTCGTATTTGAGGAGCCCCTTTATATAATGGTGGAACTGGTGCGTCAAAAAAAGAGTTACCACGCATATTGGGTATATTAAGTTCTCCTAAAGGATGAACTGTTCTTAAGGGGTTAAATTTTACCAATCGTTCTAATGTTTCATGATTACATACGGCAACACAGAACAAAGGGCCATTTTCATAACCGGATATTTTATATTTATCTGTTTCTAAATCTAAAAGGGTTAAGAATTGTTGCATAGCAAAAGCGTCATTCCATATAAATGGGTGTAAAACAATTTCAACTAACCCGCTATCCCATGTACCTGAAAAGCCTGAAATTTTTTCTGTAGAATCAAGTAAATCAATTGTCCGAATAGTTGAAATTTGATTTTGCCAGGTAACAGTGTTGTCTTTTTGTCCAGACTCCAATATGTATTTTAGGTTTTCTAGTCCGCGATCACTGGTTTTTGCAAAATATAATTTCGATTTAACCAGACCTTCTTCAGACTTTGAAATTATATATTTACGACCTCCAATAGGAGTAATACCATCCACCGATAAAATCATATCAGGTGAATAAGATTTAGCTTCAAATTTTGGTTCCATACGAATGCAGACAACTTTTTCTTGTAAAAAAATTTCGTCATTTCTTTGGACTTCTTCTTGAATAGAAGCAATGTCCTTGATTAAAGCTATCTTATTTTCGTGATAAGTATGGGGGAGTTTTTGAGGTCCTCCATAGTAACGTTTTTCAATATCTTTTACATATAATTCTCCGCGCCCTAAAATAGGATGTTTGTTACTCATTTAATATACCTCCGTTCTGTAAATAACGACTTACAGATGTTGCTGGGATTTTTGTTATTTTTGATATATCACGTATGCTCAAAGACGGGTCTGCCTCTCGGAGCAAGTTGCAAAGTTCTATTTTCTGTGTTTTACTATCGCAGGAATTTAAACAAAATTCTTCAAAAACAATTAAATCGGAATTATTCCCAGCTAAAACAATCTTTCTTTTGACGTGCGTACATAGTTTGCAAATATCGGCAGCACTAATATGAGCCGTTTGTTGTATTGCAAAAGAAAGCGCTTTTGGCGATAGCATATCATAATACTTGCCTAAGTATCTTTGTAATAATAATTTGCGTTCACTTGTTCCTGGAATTATGAATGTGATTGTTCGATCAAAACGTCTCCATATGGCTTTGTCTAATAAATCAGGATGGTTGGTTGCTGCAATAATAATGCTTTGGCTTGGCCACGTTTCTAATTCTTTTAGCAAGACATTGACTAATCGTTTTAATTCTCCTAAATCTGAAGCATCATCTCTACGTTTGGCAATTGCATCAATCTCATCTAAAAGTAAAATTGATGGAAACGATTTTGCATAATCAAAAATATTTTTAATATTTTGACCTGAACGACCAAGATAACTTGAAATAGAAGTAGCTAAGTCCATTGTTATTAAAGGTAGATTTAATTTGTAAGAAAGCCATTTTGCAGAATAGGTCTTTCCTACGCCTGGTTCACCAATAAAAAGTAAACTATTTGGTGGAGTAATATCCTCAATAAGTAGTTTTTCGATTTCTGTCCTTTCAAGTATGAAATTGTTTAGTTCCTCCATGGTCTCTGATGATAATATGGGAGGGTCGATTTCTAAAGGCTCTTCTGCTTTGCAAAGAGTAAAACGAGTTTCTCTATCGATTGGAAGTGGTTGTACATCGGCAGATCTTATGGCAGAAGCTCCATTCCTGGAGTAAGTTAAAGATTGAGAAATTTCCTGAGCAATATTAGGTTGCTTTTTTTTATATAACTTAACCAACATAGTAGAAATTTCTTCAACCAATCTCCGGTCATTATCTAAACATGCCCGTACTAGTTTTGGTACTAATTCATCACTGCTCATCATTTCACCTCATAAATGCTATTTTGGTACAGTCAAATTATACTATAAATACAATACAAAATCAATAAAAATGTTTCAAAATATAAAAAAGCTTAAAAATGGAACAGTAGCCGAGAGAAAAATATATTAGGAAGTTTAAAGCCTATAATGTTAAGAGTTTAAAAGAATTTGATGAGTCCAAGTCATCTAATCATTTATCAAAATATTTATTGAGGTCCTAAGTCTGCCCAAAAAGATGAAACGCCACGGTAATCAGCGGTCAAGCAACACGCCGAACCGCTGGTGCTATTAAATTTTGTCGTTAATGAAACAGTCTCCTTTATTCGATAATTTTCTCGTCACATTTCAAACTGGAAAAGGAATTGAATAAATGACGGCAAACGCTCAACCCTCTTGAAAATAAAGGATTTTTCCGTTTGTCGTTATTATACCGTAACGGCATTATTTTGCCTCTGTCCTGCTGGCTCTAAATGTTCCAGATAAGTACGCAATGGAACTAATGGGCCATTCTACAAACAATATGCTAAAGACAGTCTATCAACACACTATGCAGGATAAACAAAACGAAGTCGCAAAATCAATCAATGATTACTTTTCCAATCTCATGCAACACGAAATGCAACATGAAATCAAAAAAGCCCGATAAATCGGGCTTGGAACAGTGGCGGCACAGGGACTTGAACCCCGGACACTACGGGTATGAACCGTATGCTCTAGCCAGCTGAGCTATGCCGCCATAAAAGGATGAAGCTTGTAACCAGAATCGAACTGGTGACCTTTACCTTACCAAGGTAACGCTCTACCGACTGAGCTATACAAGCAAATGGTTGCGGGAGAAGGACTCGAACCTCCGGCCTTCGGGTTATGAGCCCGACGAGCTACCAACTGCTCCATCCCGCGATGGAAAAAGTGGAGGGAGAAGGATTCGAACCTTCGAAGGCGGAGCCAACGGATTTACAGTCCGTCCCCTTTGGCCACTCGGGAACCCCTCCAAAATTATCGCCAACACATGATATTATACATAGACAGAACCTGTCTGTCAACAGTTTTTTTGATTTTTTTTAGATTTTTTTATTTCGCCCGTTCTTCCCGTTTCTCCAAATATTGCTCTAGCTTTCTCTTTACGCGTTGCAAAGCATTATCCACCGACTTTACATGGCGATTAAGCTGCTGCGCAATCTCTACATAAGATTTTCCTTCCAGATACAACGCCACCACTTCCTGCTCCAGTGGGCTTAAAATGCGGTGCATGGTACTCTCAATATCCAACAAATTCTCCTGATTGATAAACAAATCCTCTGGATTGCTGGCTTTGTCTGTGGTTACCACCTCGCCCAAAGTGCGCTCTGACTCTTCGTCAAACACAGGTTTATTCAAGGAAATATAAGAGTTCAACGGGATGTGCTTCTGCCGTGTGGCTGTTTTTATAGCTGTAATGATTTGCCGCGTCACACAGATTTCCGCAAAGGCGCGGAAGGAAGCCTGTCTGTCACAGCGATAATCCCGAATTGCTTTATATAGCCCAATCATGCCTTCTTGAATAATATCTTCCCGGTCTGCACCGATTAAAAAGTAAGTTCTGGCTTTGGCTCGCACAAAATTTTTATATTTATTAATCAGATATTCCAAGGCTTCTACATTTCCGTGTTTCGCCAGGTCTGCAATTTCTTCATCGGTCAGATGTTCCAGTTCTATTTGCTCCATAATGATAGATTGTGCTGTCTGTTCCATCTCTCCGCCCCTTTCCACTTTTTACCATAATTATAATCTGTCAATTCCCAATTGTCAAGAAAGCTCAAGAATTTTTAGATAAATTTTCCAATTTCTTTCTCACTTCTGGATCAATCCGGTCCTCCAACCGGTTGGACACATACAACTTTGGCGTATAATGTGGTTTATGCTCTTTCACGGTCAACTCTACTTCCCGTTTTAATTCCAAGGCTGAAATCCGAAAAGCACCCTTGCCCCAGATGGTTTCCTGCTGTAAACGGTCCGATGTAGCCACGAACACCTTCTGATGCTTGGGAATTTGCGCTGCCAAACGTTCAATGGCCATATCAGCCGTTACGTTTTCTTTGGTGTAAATCACTTCTATCCCTTGTATCAGCTCGCGAGACCCGCTGTTCTTTTTTACCTGATAGGCATCAAATACCAGAATAATTTTCCGCTTGCTCAGCGCCGCATGTACCGATAAAATCTCAATGAGCCGCGCCCTGGCATGTTCCAGATTTTCCTCCTTCAGGGCTTGCAATTCTGGCCAGGCACCGATGATATTATAGCCATCTACGATTAGATATTCCTTCATGACTATTTGCCTGCATTCCGTTGTCGATATACTTCATACAGCAGCACACCGGCTGCCACAGAAGCGTTCAAAGAATTGATTTTTCCTTGCATTGGAATGGAAACGATATAATCGCAGCTTTCGCGAACCAACTTGCCCAAGCCTTTGCCTTCGCTGCCAATGACAATGGCCAGTGGGCCGGTCAAATCCTGTTTATGCAAATATTGGCCGTGCATATCAGCCCCTGCAATCCAAATACCCTGCTTTTGCAGTTCCTTCATCACCTGCACCACATTGCTCACCCGAGCCACCGGCACATGTTCGATAGCGCCTGCCGAAGCCTTCGCCACACCGTCTGTCAGCGGCACAGCCCGCCGTTTGGGAATAATCACGCCATGGGCACCAACAGCGTCTACGCTACGCAAAATCGCGCCTAAGTTATGGGGGTCCTCCAATTCATCCAAAATCACCAGCAGCGGGTCTTCTCCCTTTGCTCTGGCAGCGTCAATAATATCCTGCCACTCTACATAATCGGCAGCCGCAATAGAAGCAGCTACCCCCTGATGATTTTCATGGGGAAACATACTATCCAGCTTGCTGCGCTCTACGAACTGCAGAGCAATTCGTTTTTCTTTGGCCAGCGCCACAATTTCCCGAATGGAGCCTTTTTGCTCTCCCTTCACCAGCCAGATTTTATTAATCGTTCTATCTGATTTCAACGCTTCCATAACCGGATTGCGTCCGAATATATCTCCCATTGTATACTCCTTTGATATCTTTTTCTATTTATTCATCCACCACACACTTGATAGGCATTATTGGGACTCTGTCTGTTCCTCTTTGCGGTATTTGGCCCGCATTTCGGCAGCCCTGCCACAAGTCATTTTGCCCTCTTTACAAGCGCCATACACACAGGACGGCACCGCATACTGATATAAAATATCGGATAACTTGCGCAGCTCCTCCAACTTAGCCACTGCAATCTGATTGATTTCCCACTGGGCATTGCAGCAAATCCGCTCTTGCAACATGCCGCAATCCATACGGGCGTTGGTGCTGGTAATCACCTTAACCTGCTGACAATTCAACAGAAAATAGCGCCACAATCCGCCGGTATAATGCCCTGCAATGCGCTGCTGAAACCGCTGCATATCCTGCACCAACCGACGATAGGGCTGCTCAAAGCCACCGTCTATTATCGACTGCGGAATAACGGGCGGACGCTCCGGCTCCAATAAAATATTCAACCAAGGCTCCCGAAAGGTGCTGGGCAACCGATGCCGTACCTGCTGATGGTAAGTAACCAAGCTAAACATCATGCCAAAGGTAGTGCGGCACTGTTCTGCAATGCTGGTATGCCCATAGCCCAATACGCGGGTAGTAACCCCCTTTGCTTTTTCCGCCGCTACACTACCCCATTGCGCTAGCACTGCCGACGGCGGCTCAGCTTTGGTGCTGGTCAAAGCGCCCAGTCCTGCTTTCAATTCTGGCTCAGCAAAGGTGCGCAGCAAAACCACTGGTTTCTGCTCTGTAATGTTATCCAAATCATCCTGATAATATTGATTTAACATCCCGGTTTCTTCATAAGTATAGTCTTGCTTGTCCAGCCACTGCCCAATCGTTGGCGGCAACAGCGCCAGTAAAGCGTCATGTATATCCGCAAACATCTGCCGGTCTAACGGTCGGTTCATCATACGGAACCAATCTAACAGCTTATCGCCGGTGGTTGCCACCGATAGATTGGTTTTCACTGCCAGCGGCAAAATATAACGGGCGTCCTCCACCGGAATACCGTGCAGATAGTGCTCCTTCTTGGGCCGTCCCCGAAAGGACTCTTTTAACTGGGACATGTCGGCATAAAGGGCAAAGGCTCTGCCGATTAATTCCTCAGCTTTTTGCTTATCCTCGTCCTTTAACTGGGGCAGCGTGTATCCGTCGGCGCTGAGCGTTACATAGCGTTGGCTCTGCTGCACGTAGGAATCCTTCAACTCACAAATCATGGTACTCTGCCAGCGATTAATCCCTTCTAATATAAAAGAAAGATTACAGGTTTTCAGCAATTCCTTCACTGTTGCCGGCGCCAATGTCGGATGGGCCTGTAAAAATTTTTCTACCTGTTCAAGGTCTTTCCCTTCATAATTGGTGATTTGCATGCCCCACAACCTCCTCTATCTGCTGTAACACCCACTGTAACCGTTCTGCATCCTTTTTCAGATACAAATAACCCACCAATGCCTCCAACCCTGTGCTTTTACGATAAGTCTGCACATCGGCATTCTTAGGCACAATGCCCTTGGCATTCCGCCCTCGCCGGGCAATAGTCCGTTCTTCTTCTGTCAACTGTGGCTCCAGTTTCATCAACAACGCAGCCTGCGTATTATTATTTACCCGTTTCACCGCCAGTTGATGCAGCGTGTGCGCCTTTACGCTCTGCTTTAAAATCCGCTGCCGCACATATAGCTCATATACCGCATCACCGATATAGGCCAGCGTTAAACCCGGCAATTCGGCGGGATTTCCCTCATATGTAAAATCTAACATGCTTTTGACTCCTCAAATTTATAATCCGTTTTATTATAGCATATTTCTTACAGTCTGTAAGCTGCTATTTTCAACCAATTCACACAAATTTGAAAAAAGGGAGACCAAAACGGCCTCCCCATAATGCTCACAATTATTTATAACCTTACTGTTTCTTCTTCAAGCCTTTAAAATATTCCCGCACCAGCTTAGTAACCGTACCGCTCAGCAGTACCAGCGCAATCAAGTTGGGGATTGCCATTAAGCCGTTCAGCGTATCAGCAATAGACCAAATTAACTGCAACCCGCCGATAGAACCAACAAAGGTTAACAGAATGAATACAACTTTATAGCCCAGCTTTACGCCGCCTACGATAGATCTGCCTTTGAACAGATATTCAATGGATTTTTCACCGTAATAACTCCATCCCAACAGGGTGGACAGTGCAAACAGTACAGTCCCGATAGTAACCCCAGCAGCACCTAATACGCCAACAGAGTTTTCAAAAGCAGCGATGGATAACGACGCGCCGTCTAAACCTGCACCATCTGGTCCCCACAGTCCGGACATTACAACAACCAATGCCGTAATGGTACAAATGATGAACGTATCAAAGATAACTTCAAATGCGCCCCACATCCCCTGTTTTACAGGATTGTCAGTACTGGAAGCAGCATGAGCGATTGGCGCAGAACCTAAACCAGCTTCATTGGAGAATACGCCGCGGGCAAAACCAAAACGGATAGCATTCATAATGGTGTAACCCATAACACCGCCTAATACAGACTGCGGAGCAAATGCGCCCTGAAAGATTACAGCGAAAGCAGACGGTAATTTGCCTGCATTCAATACGATCGTGATAACGCCTAACGCTACATAAATCACACCCATAACAGGCACCAACTTTTCTGTTACCTGCGCAATACGTTTAATACCACCTAAAATTACAACTGCTACGATAATCATAACAATAATACCAGTAAGCCAAGTTGGAACTTCTAAGGTTTTATACAAAGCAGCGGAAATGGAGTTCGCCTGCGTCATGTTGCCAATCCCGAAGGAAGCCAGAGTTGCAAAGCAGGCAAAGATAACACCCAGCCATTTCATATTCAATCCATTTTCCATATAGTACATCGGACCGCCAACCCATTCGCCCCGTTCATTTTTCTGACGGAACTTTACAGCCAACGTAACTTCAGCAAATTTGGTCATGGTGCCAAATAATGCGCTGACCCACATCCAGAATACAGCACCAGGACCCCCGGCTACAATCGCGGTAGCAACACCAGTGATATTACCGGTACCAACGGTAGATGCCAATGCTGTTGCCACAGCCTGATATGGCGAAATACTTGCATCATCTTTCTTGTGCGCTTCCTTGCCAAACAGGCTACCCACAGTACTTTTCATGATGGTACCCAGCTTGGTAATCTGCGGGAACCCAGCCATAATGGTTAGCAAAATACCAGTGCCAACCAGCAATAACAACATAATTGGCCCCCATACGAACCCATTAATGATGCCATTGACGTTCTCAATTGTTTCAATCATAATCTTTTCCCCCTTTAGATGTTGTCTTTGTATTATAGACATTCATCTTTTGTATGTAGACATCATACTAAACTGCTGGCAAAAAAGCAACCCCTTTTCCCATAAGTTAAATTAATTTAAGAACACGCCCTTTATCAGAATTTACAAATAAATTCTGATAAAAAATTTTTTCTGCAAGTCTTCTCTATTTTCTTTTACATTTCATAAATGGCTATAAATGAACATTCTTTTCGTCTTTTTTATCAAAATTCTCCCACCATGCAGGAATCCTTAGCCTCCGAAAGAAATAAAAATTTTCGGTATTTTTATCTATGGAGAATAAAAAAGAATATTGTATCCAGATTGTTTTTATATGATTTTAGCTCCATCCCCAATAAAAAACCCTGCGTAAAAAAGTTTCTTCGCAATTTCTACAAAAGGGGGATACAGAAATCACGTCTTTACGCAGGGCTTTTTCAAAACGGTCGCTTCCGAAAAGAAACCGCTTGGAAAACATCGGCTATCATTTACAAATTTGTCTTGTTCTTACTTAAAATTCCCTAAATAATTTACATTTATTCTATTTATCTTTTTCACAAAGACAAATGTCCTTTCTCGAAAGCTATTATACACAAATTCAAGGAGATTGCAAGCGCTTTCCCTCAAATTGCTGCGTTATACCACATACCGTATCCAATGAACAAAACCAACCGCCTTGCTCAAATAACGATACCGCCGTTGACCGCCACAATTTGCCCTGTGATAAAGCCAGACTCTGACGTCGCTAAAAAATAAATCAGATTGGCCACATCTTCCGCCGTACCTAACAATCCCAATGGCGTTTCTTCCCGCAAAGCGTCCAGCGTTTCCTCATCTAGCTGCCGATTCATCTCCGTTTGAATGACGCCGGGCGCCACACAGTTCACCCGAATACCTGACGGCCCTACCTCTTTGGCCAGTGCCTTGGTCATGGATTGAATTGCCCCTTTAGCTGCCGAGTAGTGCACCTCACAGGACCCACCAGTCTGTCCCCACATAGAAGAAACATTAACAATACAGCCTCTGTGCTGATGCAGCATACCTGGCAACACAGCGCGGCTGCAATAAAAAGTACCGTCCACATGCACAGCAAACATATTGCGCCAGTCCCCATCGGTTAAATCGGTAAACAGCTTTTGCTGGGCAATGCCTGCATTGTTCACCAAAATGTCCACCGGCCCCCAGCATTGCGCAACTCGCTGTACCAGCTGCTGCACCTGCCCACTATCCCGCAAATCGGCCTGTTGCGTTATAACTGCACATCCCTGCTGCTCCAATTCCCGCGCCAACAGCTCCGCCTGTTCTCTGCCTGTATGATAATGAATCACCACCTTATAACCAGCCTGGGCAAACCTCTGCGCCGTCGCCTTACCTATACCACGGGAAGCCCCCGTCACCAAAACAACTTCTTGCGTCTGTATCATGTGAAAAGTTCCTTTCTCTCTTTTCTACTGTCCTTCGCCCGTTCCTCCGTTCACCGGACAGTGTGGGAATTTAAAACCATAGAACGGTAGAGAATGTCCTATTTTATCATGCTGACAACTGTTCAGCATGATAATTCAAAACACTCGCTGCCCCTTTTTAAACGCCCCTGCTATTTTTGTCAACCTTCTGCCTTATACCCTACGCTTTTCTGACCGGGTAGGGGCAGGATCGGCAAAAATGGCAACAAAAAATACATTTCCCCCATTATAGCATGACTTCTGTAAACAGCTCCATAATTTTTGAACGGCCTATTGCAAAAAATCCCATGCAAAAAGCTTGAAATCCCTGTTGGCTCAGCTTATAATAAAACAGCTTAACATTGTGTGCTATATTTGCAGAAAGGAGCTGTTGCAATGCTGAAGCACCTGCTATCTTCTTTGGGCCAGTATAAAAAGTATGCGCTGCTGGCGCCCTCTGTTATTTTAATTGAAGTATTTATGGAAATTCTTATGCCTTTGGTGATGGCCAAAATCATCGATCATGGCATCGGCAATGGTGACATTGCTTATGTAACCTGTATGGGAATTTTGATGATTGGAATGGCCTGTCTTTCGTTAGCCACCGGTGTGCTGGCGGGCCGTTTTGCCGCCATAGCTGGCGCTGGATTGGCCAAAGGTGTGCGGCAGAAACTGTTTTACAAGGTGCAGGAGTTTTCCTTCCGCAATATTGACCGCTTTACCACTGCATCGCTGATTACCCGCTTAACCACCGATGTCAACAATACCCAAATGGCTTTTATGATGATGATTCGCACTGCTGTGCGGGCGCCCATGATGCTGATTTGCGCCACACTGATGGCCGTTTATATCAACGCCCGGCTTTCGCTCATCTTTTTGGTAGCCATTCCGGTGCTGGCCGTGGCTCTCTATTTCATCGGCTCCCGCGCCTATCCGCGTTTTCGCGTTATGCTGACCAAATACGATCAGCTCAATGCCCGGGTGCAGGAAAACCTTACCGCCATTCATCTGGTCAAAGCCTTCGTGCGGGAGGACCATGAAAAAGAAACCTTCCGGCAAGCTGCCGACCAACTGCGGAATGCGCAGCTGCAGGCTGAAAAAATCCTAATCTGGAACGCGCCAGTGATGCAGCTGGTGATGTATAGCTGCATGATTGCTGTAGCCTGGTTCGGTGGTAATCTGATTATCGCCGGTCAGATGCAAACCGGTGAATTGCTCAGCTTTATCAGCTATATTTCCCAAATTCTGATGTCCTTGATGATGATTAGCATGATTTTTATTATGGTAATTATGTCCCGTGCCTCTATCCTGCGTATCTGTGAGGTGCTTGACGAACCGCTGGATTTAACCGACGAACAGGTACAGGGGGACCCGCAGCTAACAGACGGCTCTATTCAGTTCCGTCATGTGTTCTTCCGCTACAATACCCAGGAGGATGCAGCGCCGGTATTGCATGATATTAATTTGAACATTGCCTCCGGACAAACCATCGGTATTTTAGGCGGCACCGGTTCCTCTAAAACTACATTAGTACAGTTAATTCCCCGCCTGTATGACGCCACTGAAGGAGAGGTGCTAGTCGGCGGCCGCAACGTACGGAAATACAAGCTGGACACCTTGCATAACGCTGTAGCCATGGTGCTGCAAAAGAACGTGCTGTTTTCCGGCACCATCCAAGAAAATTTGCGTTGGGGGAATCCGAATGCTACCAACGAAGAGCTCGTCGCAGCCTGTCAAGCGGCGCAAGCCCACGATTTTATCATGTCCTTCCCGCAAGGCTACCAAACCGATTTGGGACAGGGCGGTGTGAATCTATCCGGCGGACAAAAGCAGCGGCTGTGCATAGCCCGTGCTTTGTTGAAACATCCCAAAATCATCATTCTGGATGATAGCACCAGTGCCGTAGACACCGCCACCGACAGCCGTATCCGGCAAGCTTTCCGCCAAGATTTGGCCCAGACTACTACCATTATCATCGCGCAACGGGTTGCGTCGGTACAAGACGCTGACCGCATTATTGTGATGGATAACGGTACCATCAACGCCATTGGCACCCATGAACAGTTACTGGCAGAAAACGCCATCTATCAGGAAGTTTACCATTCCCAGCAGAAAGGAGACCTGTGATATGCCGCCCAAACGTAAAAAAGCGCCTATGGGGAAACCACAACATATCAAGCAAACCATCGCCCGCATTTTCAGCTATATGAAAGAATTTCGGTTTCATCTAGCCCTGGCTGTACTCTGCGTGATGGTCAGCGCAGCCGCTTCCATTGCCGGCACCTATTTTCTAAAGCCGCTGATTAACAATTTCATTCTGCCCTTTATCGGCCAGCAAAATCCAGATTTATCGGAATTCATCTTCATGTTGCTGCTGATGGCGTTCATCTATCTGTTTGGCACCGCTGCCACTTTCATCTCTGCCCGCATTATGCTGGTAATCTCCACCAGCACGTTGTATCAAATCCGCACCGATTTGTTCAATAAAATGCAGGCGCTGCCGATAGGTTTTTTTGACAGCCACACCCATGGAGAGCTGATGAGCCGTTTCACCAGCGATACCGATACGCTGCGAGATTTACTAAGTCAAAGCCTTACCCAATTTATCTCCTCGTTCATCACCGTTGTTGGCGTTTTTGCCATGATGATTGTTCTCAGCCCACTGTTAACCCTGCTGGTGCTGTTGATGGTAGCCGTGATGATTTTTGCCGTGCGCACCATCGGCGGCAGAAGTGGTATGTATTTCCGCAAGCAACAGCAAGCCATCGGCGCTATGAACGGTTACATTGAAGAAATGATGGAAGGGCAAAAGGTAGTCAAGGTATTCTGCTACGAAGAACGGGCTAAACACCGCTTCGACCAGCTCAACGCCAATTTGTGCCAAGCTTCTACCAACGCCCATACCTTTGCCAATATCCTGATGCCTACCATGAACAATCTTTCCTATGTCAATTATGCCATCACCGCAATTTTCGGCAGCATAATGGCCATTTACGGACGGCTAGATTTGGGGACGGTAGCAGCTTTTTTACAATACACCCGTTCTTTTTCCCAACCCATCACCCAAATTTCCCAGCAATTTAATGCTTTGCTGAACGCCTTAGCTGGTGCAGAACGCATTTTTCAGTTGATGGATGAACTGCCGGAGGCAGACCCTGGCCGCGTCACGCTGAACCGCCAGCAAACGCCGCCGGTGTGGCAGGTGCCGCAAGCAAATGGCGCTGTGAAGCAAGTGCCCCTTGCCGGTAATATTTGCTTTTCCCATGTTTATTTTCACTATAAGCCCGACAAGCCCGTACTGCGCGATGTCAGCCTCTCGGCCGCACCGGGCCAGAAAATTGCCTTGGTAGGCTCCACGGGCGCAGGCAAAACCAGCATCACCAATCTTATCAATCGCTTTTTCGATTTGGCCGACGGTACTATCACCTACGATGGTATTGATATCAATCAAATTGGCAAAGCTGATCTGCGCAGTACCTTATCCATGGTACTACAGGATACCCATCTATTTACCGGTACAGTGCTGGAAAACATTCGCTACGGCCGTTTAGACGCCACTGACGAAGAAGTAATGGCCGCCGCCCGCCTAGCCAACGCCCACAGCTTTATCCAGCATTTGCCCGAAGGCTACAACACAGTGCTGACTGCCGACGGCGCTAATTTAAGCCAGGGCCAGCGGCAATTATTGGCCATTGCCCGCGCCGCTGTGGCCAATCCTACTATCTTGATTTTAGACGAAGCCACCAGTTCCATCGACACCCGCACCGAAGCGCTGATTGAAAGGGGCATGGATCAGTTAATGCAGGGACGCACCGTATTTATCATCGCCCACCGGCTTTCCACCGTGCGCAACGCTGATAAAATTCTGGTGCTGGAACACGGCCAGATTATCGAGCAAGGCAATCATAAAACCCTACTGGCCCAGCGGGGCAAATATTATCAGCTTTACAATGGAATGTTTGAGTTAAGTTGAGTTAAAGAGTTTTATTGTATAGGAGAGGGGCGTTTTCCGCACACAGCCGTGTTGCAAACGGCCCTCTTTTTCATTGGGTTGAATTTTCCAAACTTCCGGTACACGCATGACTGCCATTGTCCAATTCCATGTTCCACACGTTTCTGACAAAACTAGAACTAAAACCGCTACAATAGCAATAGGACGGTCTAAAATGCAACTACGTAAAAAGCATCTTAGACCGTCCTCCATAAAAGAAGGCTACCACCTCACATTCTATATAACCTGAACATTATGCTACTCATTCCAATTCCACTAGCACACCGTCATCGCCACCAAGCTGAATGGCCTGAACATTTTCTACCTCTAACACCTTCTCCAGAATAACCTTTTTCATATAAAGCTGTTCCTGTTGTTCAAAACCTTCTGGGCCGCCATAACCATAGCCCAAATTTAGCCATGTGCCATCTTGATATAAAATGGCGGTAGGCTCCAACTGTGGCAGATAATCCAAATGGTCCAGGTCAACGCCTTCTTGTTGTTCTAATTGCCGCACATCTGCACCGTTATACCAAATCGCACAGGATAAGGGAGATAACGCTACGCGAGCAATTTGCACAGCCACACCATCCATCTGCACGGTTTGTTGCAATTCATACATTTGGGCTGGTTGACTATGCAAGGGAATTTCAAAAACCCAGCTACCCTGTGCCAACACATGAATTGGCCCTGCTTTTGGCTCACTCTGAGCCAGTTCTACAAATTCCAACTGCATAGTAACATCATTGTAATCCTCTTCATCGCTTTTGCTCATCCAAATTTCCAATTCTCCTTCAGGGCCAGCTCCTTTTCCCTCATCTACAAAACCCCAGGATATACTGGGAAATTGGCGTTCTTTTCCATCGCTCCAACTGATTTTAAAATGCATCAAGCTATCGCCATCCAGAGCATAATCGGGTGCATTTACCCGAAACAGCAAATAAATCATGTTGTCATCCTCGGCCTTGCCTTCAAACGCCACTGTCACATTTTGGTCACACACAATCTGCGGCTCTGCCTGCAATACGCCCTGCTGCCCCATTTGCTCCAATACTTCCGGCTCTGTATCAAAACGCTGCAGCAACTGCTGCGGCCACAGCAGAATACCCGCCGCTGCTGCCGTCACCGAACTTAGCAGCACCATTGCTGTAATAACCGCCACCATAGGTTTTTTATTTTTACGCTGTACCGGCTGTTCCGGCAGTTGGTGCAGCGTGGTCAGCACGCGCTGATGAAATGTTTTTGATATCTGCGGATATGCCGCTCTCCATTCAGATTGTCTCATACTTCATACACCTCGTTTTCTGTTAATTCCTGCTGCAATAATTTTCGCCCACGGGCCAGCCGACTTTTCACTGTGCCTTGCGGCACTCTCAGCAATGCAGCAATTTCTGCCACCGAGTAGCCTTCAATATAAAGTAATACAAGCACAATACGATTTTTTACTGGTAACTGCATCAGGACTTGATATAATTGACTAAAATCGTCGTTATCGACCTCTCTGTCCAGCGCGGTGTTATAAGCTACTGTATTCGGCCGGCTGCGCAAAATTTTATAGCATTCCCGAATTAAAATCCTCACCAGCCAGGTCTGAAAAAACTGCTCCTGCCGCAGCGTATATAATTTACTGTAGCCTTTCAGAATTGCTTCCTGCACAGCGTCCTCACAATCGCAATCATTGACTAAAATAGCCTTAGCCACCCGATACATGGTTTGTTCCGCTTGCAAAACCCGCTGCACAAACTCTGCCTGCTCCATATCTATACTCCTTTCCTGCATTTTTGTGATCACAACCATTAGAGCAAAAAAATACCTATCTGGTTCCCCGCAGTAAAAATTTTTCATCAATAAAAAGCAGGAAGCTGCAAAATGAATACTTCTGCAACTTCCCGTTTTTTTAACATAGCCCCGCCTACTTGTACCAACACTGTACAGTCTATCGGTATAAGCAGAAGCTGTTCCCTATGCTTTTAATTCTAACACTTGCATGACACGATAACGAATGGACTCTAAAGTTCTTCTACCGCAAATTTTTCTCGGAAAAACGCCGCGCAGGCTTCGCTATCTAACACAGATCTTGTCGTGTCCTCTTTGAAAAGAATAACACAATTATCATAACGCAATACCAAGTTATCGCCAATCCAATAAGCCTTATCAGCGCCATAATCCTGTATTGCTTCTATACACTCACTATTGTATTGCTTTTGCAATGCTTTTTCCTTTTTTTTCAAAGCAGACGCGTGCCGATTTAACCAAACTTCATATTCAACCGTTAAGATTTTCTCAGGATGCTCTATGTCATTTGCCAAAGAATCTATATAGATTCCATGATCTGTAAAAAGTCCGTCTGAAATAATGGCTGATTGATATCGATAAGGCATGATTTCTACACCTAAATCTTCCAAATCAAAAGGCTGCGCTTCTGTGGAAACATTCTCCTGCGGCGCATAATACCAGTCGCCAATATTTGCCGACGGATTGATATTAGGATCATCTAGAACATTTTGTACTGCAAACACTGTAAGTCCGAAAGTAACAATAAGCGTTCCAGCCAAATAGACAAAAAATATTGTTACTAAGGTGGTGCCCACTCCTGCACC
>CABQBF010000042.1 GCA_902462325.1 uncultured Peptococcaceae bacterium | reverse complement strand
ATTTGGCTGGCTGCGGCAATGGCTTCCTCTAATTTAGAGGTATCGATATTTTCTTCTGTATACGGCGTCCAGTCAATCATCAGGCGCGCTACCTGCTGGGCGCTTGTCAATTCGCCCATAACAGAAGCATATACTTCTACCCACATTTCAGAATCCAAATCGTTAATATCTACAGTCATTTCATATAACTGCGGATAATATACGCCATCGCTTTGCATCTCTTTATTATAAGCAACTAAATCGTCGTAACATCCTTCAATTTTACTTACGCGTTCCAAAGCCTTTTGCTGTTTGCTTACGTCAGTCATAGCTTCCGCTTCTTGCCGCAGCTCTGCAATTTTTTCCGGCGTATTGTATAAATCGCTTATCGTAAACCACTGGGTCACTTCCAGATTATCCAAGAAGTCGTAAGCAATCGGATAACCGCTGTCATTCTCTTCAATGGTATCTTCCTTAATAGCTTTCAAATAGCCCAGATAACCGGTAAACAAAGAGAATTCCATAGGACCGAATTCCAACTGCAAAGTGGCCTTATCTTCCGTTACAGTTAAAATTGCCTCTGGATTCAAAGACTCATTTCCCATGGAATCAGCCGTTGTCATGGCATTCTGTAACCGTACTGGAATCTTGTATTGGCCTTCTTTCAGCTCCACATTGGTAATCAATGCATTTATAGCCGTTTCCAACAAGGTTGCCTGCTGGTCTACCTGTGCCTGGGTAGCCTTTGTATCCTGCATAACTGCGTCCGCTGCTTCAATAGCTGCTTGTAAAGCGTTCCAGCTGGTTTCTGTGTAACGGTCGCTGGTTTCGGCCTTTGCTTTTTGTAATAAGCTGCTCAAGGTCGTTTTATCAATATTCCCTTTTGCCACCAAATTGGCTTGCGCTGTTTCCAGCTTTTCCACCTGTTCCAGCACTGCCGCGCCGTCAGACGGAGAAGTCAGCTTGCCGCCGTTTGCAGACGCAATTTCCAACAAAGCGGCATATTCTGTCTTAACTTCTTGCAGCACTTCCTGTAAAGCATTATAAGAAGCTGCTGTATAATCAGTGCTGCTTAACGCTTCCGCTGCGCCAATCGCTTTGCGCAATACCGATGGCTGATAAGTTGGTGCTACAAAGGTATCTAACGTTACATCATCCCGCAGTACCGGATTTGTCAAATGTAATTCCGCAAACAAATCAGTTTTACTGATTTGTTCTGCTGGCACGCCAGTTAAAGATGCCATAGCTGGTGCCACTATACCCATAAAATATCCTGTATTAGTATAGGTAAAGGTTTCTGGTACCAAATCAATTTTCATAGAACTCACACAAGGCCATCCTGTGTACGGATTATAAATAGCATTCCAAATCAAATCATCCGCATTTTCTATTGGTCCCGAATTAGCTTCCGTGTAACTGCCATCAGCCTGAGCAATGGCTTTAGTAGCATAACCCAATACCGTAGAGCAATCCTCGTACACATAGTTATTGGGGTAATCATAAGGCCACATACCACCAATCCACCATTTTGCGCCAATCATTTCCAATGAGTGAAAATCCAAGTAAACAGCTGCACTGCCATCTTCCTGCTTCACTAATGTAGCTGTATGATTTAAGGCATCGTTAGACATAGAAATCTGGCCGCTGCCTTTATAAATATGGGCATCCACTTTATAAACGCCTGCTGACAATTTATCAATATCATCAGGACCCAATGCGTAAGCTGGTGCTGTACATACCAATACGCCACCATTCATAACGTCACGGCTTACCACTCCACTTAGGGCATCCGTTTCATACGTCAACGTTAAAATACCATCTTTTATATCAAAGGTATACACAGCGTTATTCATACCCACCAGAGAATTTTTACTATAAAAACTCACCATCTCTCTGTCTTGTTTAGTGAAAAGGGTCACAATAGCGTCATCTAAATTACTGCCGCTCCAATCTCTTACATCAATCGAAATCTGATAGTTACCATTTTTTCCTTGTACCGAAGTTCCATCGCTATCGACAAAACCTAAACGATACATTTTTAAATTACTATAAGCTGCATATTTCACTTCATATGTGCTACTACCATAAATCTTATCAGTAGCAGTGATTTCCTGCAGCTGCAACATGGTACCTTCCGGAATCACATTGCTCTTAGCGCTAATGGTGATACCCGAATTCAGAACATTATCAGTTGCCACAACTTTCACAACAGACGGTTTTTCCAATGTCAGCTGTATCGTAGCACCGTAACGATATCCGGTAGTACCTGCAGCAGAAGCAGCAATAGAACCCTCTGTTTCAAAGCAAACATATTTACCATAAATCAATTCATCTTCATTATCGAAAGTAATGGTAAAGCTGTCACCATCAGCAGAAAGTAAATTATCACTCCAAGCAACATTATAGCGACGGGAAAAATTATAATATCTTTTAGTAGTCGATAAGCTATTATCAACTGTTTTGGTCTGCATGGTGTAGACTTTAAGAGGCATCAACACACCATCTGCTTTATCAACTGCAATAGTAGCTTGATAATTGTCATCATCCTTTGATGTTTCTACACTAGACATATCAAAAGCTTCCATAAAACCATCGACCGGCGGATAGCTTTGAGTGGTCGCGGTTGTATCCACCGCGCCTTCGCCAGCAGTAGTTGCCGTACTACCATTTTCGGAAGCGGTTTTCCAGTAAGCAGTATTGCTAGCTACTGCCGTTTTCAAATCATCTAGTTTTACAGCACTATCCATATCCAGTACGATAGCACCATAAGCAGCCGCAGTTCTTACCGTCATAGATCTTGGCATATACAATGCCAAGCCAAACCCAATTTTCTCAGCAGGATTTGTAATGTTAAAAGAATATAAAGCAGTGTCCAATTCTGCGTTATTAACTCGCTTATCTTCAACCAACGTATAATATTGATTATATGATTCATCTACATAAGTAAGATTTGATGCACTACCTTTTAGAATTGTATCATCTGTTAAAAAATTTGTTCCAATACATTCTAATTTCTCTAAACTAGAATTATATTTTTGGTCTACAATGCCAAAATTTTCAATCAGGCTTTGCGAATACCACTGCATAGTTACAGTATAGGTACCATCCGCGTTTTTCACTAGCTTTGCCCGTTCATCATGGCCAGGGAAAGCAGCAAAATTGCTATTATCTACTAGCCGTTTGCTAGGGTCAGCAAAACTTGTAATCATATAGGGCACTACGTATGGTACACCAACTTCCAGTTCTGCTTCTGCCCCTAAAGCAGAGCTGGAGCCGCTACCAGAGGTAGCAGCTCCAGCAGCTCCTGGGAACAGAGACAACAACATGGAAAGGAGCACAATAACCGCAATTCCCTTTTGTCGTGTCGTTTGTCTGTTCATCAGCATTCACCAATTATTCAGCCATTAAATAAACGGTCTGAGTCATATTGTGGCCCAGAGAACCAATAGAAGCTTCTAATTTTAAAACATACAGATTGCTAGCGCCAGCTTCCATCACTACGGTATCAGCATAACCATCGCCATCTTCATCAACGCTGACTTCTTCGCCAGTAGCATCTGTTACAGAAACAATTGTTCCTTCCATATTCATGGTAGTTGGTCCCATTGGAACATCGCGATATTCACCTGTTTTTAAGGTCAATTCATAAACGCCATCATCTATAGCTTCAGCAGAAGCAATGTTAGCGTCGTTCATGTCATATGGAGCAGCAGCCCATGTACCATTTTTGTATTGAGCAGCGAACTGTACAGTTTTGCCATCAGTTGCAACAAAACCGTTACCTGCAAATGCAGCAACACCACTGCCCATTACCATTGCACCTACTGCGATACCAGCCACGATTTTTTTGAAATTAAACATTTGAAATACCTCCAATATAAAATATTTTAGTCGCGTTTTTAGGGAAGCGCCGCACCCTTTGTTTCACACACTGGCCCATATGGCCTTGGAGTGTGCGCCGACTTTTATCACAGGTCAGCCGGTGCCTGCCGTATCAGTCCTATGTTCATCTTCGCCAGTTATCGCTAACTCAGTGGCAAGAATTTCATCAAATTTTTCATGTTAGTGATTGCCGAAACTTCAGATCATACAGAAGCCTGATACGATTTTCCCTTGCCCTGATTGTCCAAAACAGTGAAAGCCGCCACGTTCCAAAAAGCGCCGGAAATTTTCTATTGTAGCAAGGCGGCTTTTGATTTATGAGCGACGCGTACTGAGGGTACGCAAGGCGAAAGAAATCAAAAACAACGCAGCTACAATAAAAATTAACAAGCTTTTCGCGTTTTTTTTACAAATCAGGTTTACACCAACCGCAAAGGATGGTATAATAAAAAAGTGATATTTTTCATGAGTGCTTTTCGGTAAGAAGGAGGTTGTTTGGATAACGCTGCATTGTAAAAGTGCCAATCTTCTGCGTCCTCCGCTTTTGCCATAGGGCTTTACGGCAGGATATCTTATATTTTTCTATTGGATTTTACTCTGAAGGATTATCGCAATCTCTAATTTTCCAACGCTGCAGCAATCTTGCTGCAAGGGCTGACTAAGTTGCCGCTTAGTCAGCTTTTTTTGTTGCCTTTATTACCAAACACACTCTCCACATCACTCCTCTCAAGGTGATTGTTCGCTGTCGGCAACACCTCATTCTTATGCGTGGCAAATGGCAAAAAGAATCAGGAATTGGTACAGCTTCATGATTTAGAAGTAGAGAAAAAGGGACTAAGTTCAATCCCTGCATATAGCCCAACGTCAATTACTCGCGTATAGATGATAAAAATCATCATTTGCCGATGTATTTCAGCAAAACACTATCACTATTTACAGCTGCTAACCAAAGCGGATAAGTTATGCCTTTTATAACAATCTCCCGACATAAAACCAACTGGTTTTTAAGCATATTCGAGATGTTTCTAACCTTGCGGTAACTATGCCGTTCTCCTGCAAAAATGTCTTTTGCTAAGATGCAATTTACTCTAGCAATGAGTAAACTATTTTTCCTGTATCTTCTATGTGTATTTATAGTAATCTCTAAATTTTGATTTGTCAATCCTTTTTTTCAAGCAATATAAAACTTAGCTAAAGTTAAGTTTTCTTGCGATAGGCTCTAATCCATAGCGGACAGACATTTATCTTTTCTTTTTTATACTTATTATTTTATTTTTCGCTTATTTTTTCGCCGCACAATTCCAATCATCGCAACTGCACCACTCGTCAGGATGTTCCTGTCCTTCGTCCACACCATTCTTATGGGCCCGCTTTTGCCCCAATCCCGACTTGAAGCAGACAGCGCGCAGAATATGCAAAACGCGGCGGACGCAAGCTGCACAGGAGGCCCGATGCTGGAAACCTATTTTTGTGCGAATGGGCGAACGGACTATGGCAAACATAGACCCGATAGCCGCTCCAAGGAGCGGCTATCGTTGTGTGTAAAGCAACCTGCTGCCCTAATGGCAAGGCAAGCGCTTATACCAGTTCGTCCCTTTGCGGTGCTTGTAATAAAGCGGCTTGTGTTAAGCCTGTTGCTTTCGCCAGCTTATCCAGCGTTCCCAAAGAAGCGTGTACCTCTCCCCGCTCAATCTTACCGTACCCTCTTGTACTCAAATCAGACCGAGCCGCTAATTCCTCCTGAGACAATTTCTGTTTATTCCGATATTGTTTCAAATTATTGGCTAAAATCATTCCTGCTTTCATATTTCATTCTCCCCTCAACATAGTTACATTTATTTTTTGTATTTTGTTCCAACAGATTTCCTTGCCTTGTATCATTTTGTTTGTCTCCATAACCGTATCAAAACATTTCTTGCACCTATTTTTCCGATTGTTCCATAGACACCTCCTAATGTAACAACACAGTAGCTAAATTATAGAGGCATTCCCGGTCCTTGGAAAGGAACTATAGTACCGTTTTTGCTTTTTGCAAAAAATAAGTCTTGCAGCGATCCTGTTTCATCGCTGCAAGACTTTCACACATCACGGCTATGCCCATGCCGCAATAAAATGGCTTTCACCGCTGACGTTGGCGCCGTTCGGCATACTGAATCTTCGCTAAGCATAAGAAAACCAGCAAACAGCCTCTTTTCCAGAGCTGTCTGCTGGTTGTATATTTCGACGTTATTATGGTCTTTCGCAGCGTTCTGCCATCCACCGTTAACAGACGTCCATTTTTTCGTTTTTCATTTTTACCTCTTCCAAGCTATGCAATAATTCCTGCACCAGCTCTAATGGCATTTTTAATACTGCTTCTAAGGCGCCTTGCCGCTGTTGGCAGAACTTTTCCGGCGGCAAATACCGCAACAAATCCGCCACAATGACGCTGCAGCAATCATACAAATTGACTGCAGCCAGCAATCCTTTTTCGGAAAGGGCAATGCTGCACCGGTCGTAACGCTCCACCAGTCCTAGGCCAATTAAATCATGGATGACTTTATGGGTGCTGGCTTTGGTAACGCCTAATTGATTGGCAATGTCCACCTGCGCTACGATACTGCTGTCCAGCTGATATAAGGTCAGCAGGTATTTTTTCTGGGCGGGCGTCAGTTCTGCCAGCAGATCGCGATGATACAGGGGCTGCGCTCTTACTTGATTTAGTTTTTCCAACACCGCTGTCTGCCGGTCCTCGCCTTGCCGCATTTCGGCAAACAGCTTCACCCGAACCGGCGCTTCCTGGCCTTTTTCATACAGATCTTCTGTCGCCAGCCTTTCCTGAGGGCTGATTATCTTTTGGGAAACAGCGTTGCCCGATATCCGCGTCTGCTTTTCTTTGGCCTTTTTTTCCGCTCTTTTCCGACGTTTTTCCGCTTCCCGCGCCGCCTTCTCGGCTCCTGACGCTTCCAGACGCGCCAGCCTGATATCTACGCCCTGTGCCACTGCCCGCTGCAGCGTCTGCCGGTAAACCTCTGTGTGTTCCTGTTCCTTTGCAATGTTCACTTTAGTTCCTGTTCCTTCCTTAATATAACATAAACTTAGTTCAGGTTAATTTTGCAGAGCCCTCAACGGTTTTTCTTCATCGCACGGAAGTTAAAAATCAATCTCGCATTGGATTCGGGCATTGCGCCAACGCCTACCGAGGTGCGCACCTTTACCGGTAAGCAGCCGCCCCGCGGATTGCCATGGGTATCCAGTTGTAGTTCCATCTGTTCTAATGTGATATTGCAAAGGTCTTCTGTGATTTGAGCTTCTTGATAGCCGCTCTCTGTATAATAACGCAGCTGTGTTAATTTTCCGGTCAGCATCCGGCCCACCACCGAACGGCAGGACAATTCGGTCAGCTTCAACTGTACGGTAGCCACGCCATCCTTCAGTTCTAAAACTGCCGGATGCAAAAAGCCCTTATCGCCCATAGAAACGCGGTCTTCCTTCAGCCGCAATAACTGAAAGGGCACTTCATAAACGCCGTCTTTCAGCACCTTGGACAATTGGCAGTTATCTTTATAATTGACCGGGTAGCGAACTGTATTTTGTTCAATCTTGCGCAGAAAGGACGCCGAAAATTCCGGCGACATCTGCATGGTAATGTCCAACGCCTCCTGCTCCGCCCGTTCCTCGTCCATATCCAGCCCGTCCATCAAATAGCGCATAATGGTAGTGTAGCGGTCGTCTAACCGTTCTGCCAGCAAATTTCCTTCGACAGTTAAGCTGATTCCGCAGCTTTTTTTGCGTTCTACCAGCCCCAGGGCAATCAGGTCGCGGATGGTTTTACTGGTGCTGGCTTCGGTAACGCCCAATTCATGGGCAACCTCTACCTGGCTGACACCGGTAATTTGCAGCCGGTACAGCGCCAATAAATATTTTTCCTGAGTGGCCGTTAAATTTTCATGTTCTGGTCTTCTTTTCTGTCGGTTTTCTCGTCGGTTTTCTCCTTTTTGTTTCATAGGTGTATCCTCCTTCATGTCAACCACGCTGTTATTACCTATCACTGTGGTTTCAAAAACAGAGTATACTAATTTCCCGTGCTTTTAGTTTAATAATATCCGGTCAATTTGTCAAGTATTCTCTTCCCTTTGCTTCTTTTTGTCCTCTTTTGCTAAACTTAACATTGACTAATTTATATTTTCAGTATTATATTAAAAATATCACCTATTAATTTGCATTTGCTTTTTCTTTTCTATACTGATTTCCCATTCTGACGGAAAGGCGCGTTTCTATGTTCAAAAAACAACTTTTACAATTGGTTCCCCATGCAGGGAAATACATTGTGGCGGCCGTAGGCTGCAATTGGCTGATCTTATTGGCCAATATTGTGTTTGTGATTACGGTCAGTCAAACGCTGCAGCAGCTTTATCTGGGTCTTGCGCCCAATCTGCTCCGATTGGCGGTAACGCTGATCTGTTGCCTTGCAGTGCGCAGCATCTGCCAATATCAGGCCGTGCAGTTAGCTTCCTCTTGCACTTTGCAGGTAAAGCAATCCCTACGCCAACAAATCTATGAAAAATTATTGCGCTGCAGCAACAGCTGGCAGCAAAAATTCTCCCATGCGGAAATTGTGCAAATGGCCACCGAAGGGGTAGAACAACTGGAGCTTTATTTCAGCCAATATTTACCTCAGCTTTTATACAGTCTGGCGGCTACCGTCACCTTATTTGTGGTGATTGCGCCCCGCAGTGTTTTTACTGCAGTCGTGCTGTTTCTCTGCATTCCGCTCATTCCGGTTTCTATGATAGCGGTACAGAAACTGGCCCGCAAGATGCTCAATCAGTATTGGGGCACCTACACCGATTTGGGCGATGTATTTTTGGATAACCTGCAAGGTCTCACAACCTTGAAAATCTATCAGGCAGACGGCCGCTATCACAAAAAAATGAATGAACAGGCGGAGCGGTTCCGCGTTATCACCATGAAGGTGCTGACGATGCAGTTAAACTCTATCATTGTGATGGACGTTATCGCTTATGGCGGCAGCGCCTGCGCCATGCTGATTTCGCTGTGGCAGTACAGCCAGGGGGCGTTATCCTTACTGGACGCACTGGTGATTGTGCTGTTGGCTGCCGACTTTTTTATCCCGCTGCGGCTGTTAGGCTCCCTGTTTCATGTGACTATGAACGGTCTGGCCGCTGCCGATAAAATTTCCGCTGTCCTGGAGCTGCCAGAGGAAGCGGGCAGCTCTGCTCCTGCGCCCTCCCAATTTGCTATGGAAGCGCAGGATGTCACCTTTTGCTATCCAGGAGAGCAGGCGCCTGCTTTGCAGCACATTTCACTGCGGATAGGCAGCACCGGTATTACTGCTTTGGCTGGACAGTCGGGCTGCGGCAAAAGCACGCTGGCGGCGCTTCTCAGCCGGGCTTATCAACCATCGTCCGGACAAATTCTTTTGGGCGGCACACCGTTATCCCAATACGGCGCAGACCAATTATCGGATATGATTTGCCGCATCGGTTTTGACAGCTATCTATTTGCCGGCTCTGTGGCCTACAATCTGCGTATGGCAGCGCCCAAGGCCAGCCAGGAAGCCATGATACAAGCGTTAAAGCAGGTTGCTCTATGGGACTTTTTGAAAGAACAGCAAGGGCTGGATACCCTGCTCACCGCCGGCGGCGGCAATTTATCGGGCGGACAGCGACAGCGGCTGGCTGTGGCCCGCGCCTTGTTAAAGGACGCGCCCATCTATATTTTTGATGAGGCCACCTCCAATATCGACGCGGAAAGTGAAGAAACCATTTTGAAGGTCATCGGGCAGCTGCGCCATACCAAGAGCATCCTCCTGATTTCTCACCGGCTCAGCAATATTACCGACGCCGACTGCATTTATGTATTGCAGCAGGGCCGTCTGGTTCAGCAGGGCCGCCATGAGGAATTGATGCAGCAAAACGGCAGCTACCGCAGTATGTTTGCACAGCAGCAACAACTGGAGCAATACGGATTGGAAGAACCGCAGCAAAATTCTGAGCAGGAGGTGTACTGCTATGGCTGAGAAAAAAATCCAGACCGATACATCGAATAAGCCTATGAGCCGCCCGCAGATTATGCTGCAGCTTTTGCTATTTGTCAAGCCGCTGGCCGGTTTTATGCTGCTGGCTGTGACCGCCGGTGTAGCCGGGTTTTTATGCGCCATCGCTCTGCCGGTGCTGGGCGTGGCCGCGCTCTGTATGCCGCAGCAGCTTGCGCCTATTTTGGCAGCGCTGATTGGGCTGGCCCTTTTGCGCGGCGTTCTGCGCTATGGGGAACAGCTTTGCAACCATTATATTGCCTTTCGGCTGCTGGCTCTGCTGCGGGATAAGATTTTTGCAGCGCTGCGCAGGCTTTGCCCCGCTAAGCTGGAGGGGCGCAACAAAGGCGATTTAATCGCCATGATTACCAGCGACATCGAGCTGCTGGAGGTCTTTTACGCCCACACCATCTCTCCCATTTTGATTGCCATTTTGACCTCGCTGCTGCTCATTCTGGTACAGCTGCAGCTTCACCCCGCGCTGGCAGGTTTGTCCCTTCTGGCTTATCTGGCGGTGGGGCTGGTGCTGCCGGTACTGAACACCAAGCTGGGCAAAAGCAGCGGCCAGCATTACCGGGAAGGCTTTGGCCGCATGTCCAGCCATATGCTGGATAACTTACAGGGGTTGAAGGAAGTGGTGCAGTTTGGGGCTGGCCCGCTGCGGCTACAGGAAATGACGGAAAAAATCCAGGAGCTGGGCAAGTTACAGAAGGATTTGAAGCGCTGCGAAGGCGCCAACAAAGCCTCTACCGACTGCACCATTCTGTTCTTTACCGCTCTGCAGATTTTCCTGGCAGCCTATCTGGCCAATGAGCAGCTCATTTCCAGTGAACAGGCGATTTTATCGGCAGTGCTGCAGATGAGCTCCTTCGGACCGGTGACGGCTTTATCCAGCTTATCCAACAACCTGCTGCAGACCCTGGCCAGCGGACAGCGGGTACTGGAATTGTTAGCGGAGAAACCGGAAACAGAAGAAAACACAGACGGCGTTACGCTGCAATTTGCCGGCGCGGAGCTACAGCATGTAGAGTTTGCTTATCAGGAGGAACAGATTTTGCAGGATTTCAATCTGCATTTGCCAGCCGGTACTATGCTGGGCATCCAGGGCAAGAGCGGTTCCGGCAAATCTACCATTCTGAAGCTGCTGATGCGCTTTTGGGACCCACAGCGGGGAGCGATTTTCTTATCGGGGCACAACATTAAGGATATTGCCACCGCCTCTTTGCGGCAAAATCAGAGCTACTGCACCCAGGAGACCTATCTGTTCCACGGCAGTATTGCCGAAAATATCAGTCTGGGCAATCCGAAAGCCACCCAGGAACAGATTGAAGCAGCGGCCAAAAAGGCGGCGCTGCACGATTTTATCATGAGTTTGCCCAACGGCTATGACACGCCAATCGGAGAAAAGGATAATGGATTATCCGGCGGGCAGCAGCAACGCATGGGCCTGGCCCGTATCTTCCTGCACGACGCGCCCTTATTGCTGCTGGATGAACCTACCAGCAATCTGGACAGCTTGAACGAAAGTATCATTTTAAAATCGCTGAAAGAGAACCGGGAAGGAAAAACCATCGTGCTGGTCAGCCATCGCCAATCTACCTTGCGGGTAGTGGATGAAATCCTGCATATGGAGCAGCGCCGTTCTTCGTAAAACGAACCTGTTTCAGTTCCATGGCTCTAACCCAACGCAACGGCCGAAGGGGCTTCTAATGGCGGAAAGAAGCCCCTTCCACTGCCTCTGCGCCGGTGCAGGATACTGCTGCAAAGAATACATAAAATCTAGGAAATTGGAGGAAGGGTTTATGAAATACATCTATTTTGTTTTAGGACTGCTTTGTGTAGCCGTAGGCGGCGTCGGCGTTGTTCTGCCCATTCTGCCCACAGCGCCTTTTTTACTGGTGGCGGCGTTTTGCTTTGCCCGCAGCTCGGAACGGTTCTATCAATGGCTCATTCACACATCCATGTATCAAAAGCATTTGGAACAACTGGTAACAACCGGCCAGATGCCTTTAAAAAGCAAGATTACCATTCTGGCAGTGGTAACACCGCTGCTATTAATCGCCTTCTTTATGATGCATAATCTGCCGGGCCGCATCACCATCATCGTGTTGATTGTTATCAAATGGTACGTGTTCCTGTTCCGTATCAAAACGGCGCCTGCCGAAGAAGTAGCACAGCCTGCAGCCACGATCCACGCATCAAAAATGCTGGAACAAAATCAGCAGCAATAGCAAGAAATCACAATCGCAGCAAAAAGCCAGCAAATAGCCTTTGTCAAAGCTATTTGCTGGCTTTTTAATTAAAAGTTTTGAGCTTACTTCTAATATCAGAAAATACATATAATCCTCATAGGCAATAACGGCTGTTGATGAAAAGATGCGCTATGGTTTCGGCCTTCTGCACCTATGAATATCAACAACTTCCTTAGCCCTGATTGAGCGCATCCATGGATTTTTGGATTTCATCTTTGCCGTCCTGCACCACATCGTAATAGATTTGCAGCTGTTTTTCGATTTTTTCCATGATATCGTTGGCGTAGTTAAAAGCGCCCAGCGTTACATCATGAGCAGCCTGGTTGGCTTCCTCCAGCATTTCCCGCACGCGAATTTCCGCCAAACGGTAAATTTCTGTTTCCGATACCAAATCCTGCGCCCGTTGGCGGGCTTCCTCAATAATGCGTTCATAATCTTCCTGGGCTTTTTTCTTAATCTGTTCTTCTTCTTTTTTTACCCACTGGGCGTCTTTGATGTCGTCCGGTACGCTGGACCGGATTTGGTCAATGAGCTGATATAAATCTTCCGGGTCGATAATAATTTTGTCATTCTGCATAAAAGCCCGTTTGCTTCCTTCAATTGTACTTTCCAGTTGGTCTAATAAATTATAAATACTCACAGTTTTTCCCCCTCATGTGATTTGTATTTGAGATAGACGATACGGGTATCGCCATAATATTTTTCTTTCCATATAAAGAATATACTATTCTCCACGAAAATGGAAGCATTTTTTGCACATTCCAACAGAATTAAGCCATCTTGCGCCAATAACCATTTGTCGGCAATTTGCTGTACCACTGTTTCATACAAACCGCTTTGATAGGGCGGGTCCACATAAATTAAATCAAACTGCTTGCCCTTGCGGCTTAACGCATTCAAAGCCGCAATCGAATCGCCCCGCAGCACCTGACAGCGCCGGGCTTGTCCGCAAGCCGCTATATTATCCTGGATAACCCGCAAAGCGTCGCTATCTTTTTCCAGCATGATGACTTCCGCCGCGCCCCGGCTTGCCGCTTCCAACCCAATGCCGCCGGTACCGCCAAACACATCTAAAAACCGGCTGCCATACAACAACCCGTCAATGGAGCTGAACACGGCCTCCTTCACTCTGTCGGCAGTGGGACGGGTTTTCATGCCTGGCACACTTTTCAATTTTCGACCTCGATTTTGACCAGCAATAATTCGCACATCCATCACCTCAATTCATTATAGCATAAATTACTAAAATGAACAGAAATTATCGGACATAAATTTTTCACATTGTTTCATACTAAACCACGTAAGACAAAATCTTATGCTCCACCCTTCCGCAAAAAGACTGCCGTCACCTGTAACAGCGTTTCCCCCTCGACCTGCTGCAGAGGGCAGTCTTTTTGTTGCGAAGCAAAAAATAATCTCAACAATCATTTTTGTATATTTTCTCTGTTTCCGAAAAAAATATAAATAAAAAAGGAGGTTCTCCCATGGGGAAAGAAAAGAAAAAACAAAAAAAAGGCAAAGCCGCTGTTGCGGAGCCGTTAGCCACCTTGCCTGCCAATAAGTTTGAACTGTACCGCCAGTGGGATTTATTGCCCGAACTGGCTTTAGAAGCCCACGATTTACTGCGCGGCCAACACGGCGGCGAAATTCCCGGTGTGCGGGTGACAGAAGAAGTGGAAACCTTAGCCACCGTTCACACCGTTACCATTTTAAACGCCCAGGGCAGCCGCATCATGCAAAAGCCGGAAGGCACCTACGTGACCATCCATTCGCAGGAACTGGCGCTCAACCACCGCGGCGTGCAGCAGCAACTGACCGAACTGCTGGTGAAATATCTACAGCCCTTCGTACAGCTTCCTTCTTTGGAAGACAACGTGCTGGTGGTCGGTCTGGGCAACTGGAAATCTACCCCCGACTCCTTAGGTCCGCGCACCATTCATCAATTAATGGCCACCCGCCATCTGTACGGCAACGTGCCGGAAGAACTTTTAGAAGGCGTTCGGCCTGTAACCACCATCGCCCCCGGTGTGCTGGGCATGACCGGCATCGAATCGGCAGAGATTGTGCGCGGTATTGTAGACCGCATTGCGCCCAAATTAATCATTGCCGTAGACGCGCTGGCAGCCGGCGATGTCAGCCGCATCGGCGCCACAATCCAAATCAGCAACACGGGGATTGCACCAGGAGCCGGCATCGGCAATCAACGAGCCGGTATCAACGAAAAGACCATGGGCGTTCCGGTGGTTTCCATCGGCATTCCCACTGTAGTAAAAGCTCGGATTATCGCCCACAACGTGCTGGAGGAATTCTGGAACCAACTGCTCAAACGGCCCCAGCTTCACGATTTGCTGCAGCAGTTGCCGCAGCCCACCATGCACAACATGATGCAAACAGCTTTGCAGCCCTATCATAACAATTTAGAGGTTACACCCAAAGAAATTGACGACCTGATGCAAAATTGCAGCGCCATCCTATCCAGCGCCATCACCCAAGTGCTCCATCCTAATATGAATCAGGATATGGCCGATAGCTTCTTTTAATATGGCGATAAGCTAAGGTTTTATCAACTCTGCTTGCCGGTAAATTTTCTCAGCAAGGCCGCTTGATTTTTTATTTCATATAAAATCTTCAAACCCCTCGGCTACCGTCATTGACGCATTTCACTCGATTTTTTTCATTTTTCTCTGCCCTCTTGATTTTTAAATTTCTATGGTAAAATTCAAGAAAACAAGAGCTGTTTCAGGGAAAGCAAAAATCCGCCTAACCATATTGGCTAAGCGGATTTTTAATTCTGGTGGAGATAAGCGGGATCGAACCGCTGGCCTCTTGAATGCCATTCAAGCGCTCTCCCAGCTGAGCTATACCCCCGTGAATATGTATAAAAGTATACCATGTTCTGCCCAATTCGTCAAATACTTTTCGCAAAAAAAATATTATTTTCAGCCCATTTTTCCAAAAAGGCTGCTGCAAAAGAAATTACGTCTTATCCATTCTCAATACCGGATTAGTTTTAATACAGCAGCCTATTTTTTAAACCTTTATAAGCAATCTTTACGGATATCCATCAAAATGGCGGCATAATAACCCACCGGCAACTGCGCAAATTTTTCCACACAACTCTTGCCGTTTTCCGCCCAACCCAATTCCAGACCTAAATCAGACAGCAATTCATTGGCAATTTCCCAATTCAAATCATTATCCTCTGCCAGTAAAATCCGATTGCCTGCAAAGATAATTGTTTTCTCTGTACTGTTCTCCCCTGCTCCTGCTTCCTGCGAATAAGACCGTAAGCTATGGAACAAGGTCGATTTAAACAGAGGCTTGGCAATAAAGCCGTTTACGCCGGCAGCACAAGCCTCGGCTTCAATTTGGAACTTTATAGCAAAATAGCCGTCATATTTTTGCTTGCATATTGGTGCTTCCCACTGATAGGAAAACGATAGAAAAAGTTAAACCGATCACCCTTTTTCATCTTCGCAGGTATAGAAAAAGCTGCTGCATCAAAGATTCCCGTTTGTCTTCATGCAACAGCTCTCGGCTTACCCCTGTGTATATCTGGACAAAAATTGTTTGGTACGTTCTTCCCTTGGCGCGTCAATGACCTGCTTGGCGTCGCCCTGTTCTACCACCACACCGCCGTCCATAAATATAATCTGGTCGGCCACATCGCGGGCAAAGGCCATTTCATGGGTAACAATCACCATAGTGGTTTTTTTCTCCGCCAAGCCGCGAATTACTTTTAACACTTCACCGGTCAACTCTGGATCCAGCGCGGAGGTAGGCTCGTCAAAGCATAAAATATCCGGTTTCAAAGCCAATGCTCTGGCAATGGCCACCCGCTGCTGCTGTCCGCCGGAAAGCTGATGGGGATAGTGATCCATGCGGTCTGCCAGTCCCATCTGCGCCAGCAGAGCTTCGCCGTGTTTATCAATTTCCGTCAGGATTTCCCGCTTCCGCTGTTTGAAGTCTGGCCGTTCCTGCGCCAAAAGCTGTTCTGCCAGCGTCACATTTTCCAGCGCTGTATACTGGGGAAACAGATTAAAAGACTGGAACACCATGCCAAAGTGCAGCCGTTTTTGCCGCAAATCTTTTTCCTGATCATTATTTTTCTGCGCCGCATCAAATAAGGTTTCCCCTCGCACAGCAATGGTGCCCTGATTGGGCGTTTCTAAAAAATTCAAGCAACGCAGCAGCGTGGTTTTTCCCGAACCGGACGACCCGATAATGGCCAGCGTATTGCCTTCTTCCAGCGAAAAACTGACGTCTTTTAACACCTTGGTCGGGCCAAAGTGTTTTTCAATATGTTTGACTTCTAAAATTGCCATAACCTGTCCTCCTTATCTGAAATAATCCAACCGGCGCTCAATATAATTGAACAGCAGCGTCAAAATCCCTACAAAAATAAGATAATATACCCCCGTATAAAATAGCGGCCAAATCAACCCTGCCGATTTTGCAAAAGAAAATCCTGTAAAAATCAATTCATAAGCCGCAATAATACGAGCCAAAGAGGTATCCTTCACTAGGGTAATAATTTCGTTAGACATTGGCGGAATTACCCGTTTCACCATCTGCAGCAGCGTAATTTTAAAGAAAATCTGGCTTTTGGTCATACCCAACACTTCACCGGCTTCCCGCTGCCCCGCTGGCACGCCTTCAATACCACCTCGAAAAATAACAGAAAAATAACAGGCATAATTGATACTAAAAGCTACTACCGTAGCCGCAATCCGGCTATTGGCCCCCCCACTCCAAATATTATGGCCTACCAAACCCGGTCCATAGAAAATAATCATCAATTGCAGCATCAGAGGCGTACCGCGGATAACCCAAACCACCACTTGAATCAGATAACTTAACGGCTTACATTTTCCAATAGTCCCTAAAGCTAACAACAACCCTAATGGCAAAGCAAATACCAATGTTAAGATAAAAATCTGAAGCGTGACCAGCGCACCGCCCAGCAATGTTTTTGTTACAATCCAAAACATAATTTTTGCTCCCTTACTTCTTTATATGTAAAAAACGGGACTGCCGAGTCTTTACAATGCGCAAGCTCCGGCAGTCTCGCCCGAAAGAAGGCAGAGAATCTGGTTCTCTGCTTTTTCTATTGTTCCAGTGAAAAAATGTTTGAAAGCTATCTTTATTCGGCGTTTGGTACAACAACTACCTGGGCGTTGTTGCAATAAGCGTTGGTGCATTCCATAGCGGAAGTTACTTCGTCGGTCAGAGTCATACCGTTCCATACTACGTCAATATTTTTGGAATCCAGTTCCATAATTTTATTATCCCAGTCAATTACTAAAAATTCTACTTCTACGCCCAATTTTTCAGCAACTAACCGAGCCATATCGGCGTCAAAGCCAATCCAGTTGCCAGATTCGTCTTTGTAATCCATTGGAGCAAATTCTGTAATCCCTACAACTAAAGTCCCTTTGTCCTGAATATAGGCAACATCGCTGTCGGCTTCTGCGGCTGTAAATTCCGTTGCAGCCTGTTCTAACAACGCTTCCTGCACACCATAAGTCGTAGCGATTTCCTGCATGGAACCGTCGGCATAGCTTTCTGCAAATACTGCATTGATATAAGAAGCCAAATCAGAGCCTTTGCGGCAGCCAACGCCATATTCTTCGGTGGTCAGTTCATCGGTGTAAACCATATCGGGATAGCTGGTGCCTTCGCCAATCATAGCGCCGGCCATCAGTAAGTCGATAATGGCGGCATCAGAAGTACCGGAAGCAACTTCCATCAGCGCATCAGCCTGGGAAGCTACAGAGTTATATGCAAAGCCGTTTTCCTGGGCGGCTGCTTCCCCGGCAGAGCCGGCTTCTACCGCATAAACGATGGCAGCCTGATCGCCGTCTGCATTCGCATCGGCGTCCTTATTGCTGTCTCCGCCATTCCCACAAGCCGTCAGGGTCATGCCCATCACCAAAGTCAGTGCTAATAATTTTGCCAATTTCTTTTTCATATTTTTCTCCTCCAAATTGTTTTGGTTCTGTTAAGTTGAAATATATAGGCAACCGCTCCAACATAGGATAACCAGAGTAAAGAGCATTACCAAAAATCTCCCACGAAAGGAGCGGTCGTCATGCGTAATTTTGCATCAATATACTTTTGAAAAAATCAT
>CABQBF010000041.1 GCA_902462325.1 uncultured Peptococcaceae bacterium | reverse complement strand
TTTTCATTCATGTCCACCACTGGTGGATATTCAAAACTCATGAGTTTTGAATACGTACATAAGTTTCTATGAATAAAATTGAACCGATAAATAATTTTAATAAAAATATTCTAAATTTGAGCTGCGCTCTGATAAACCTCTTTTTCGGCGCACGAAAAAAGCGTGAACTTTTCGTCCACGCTTTCTGAATTATGATTCAATTTGTCAAAAGAAACAGCGGCTAAACACATCTCTTCGGCTGCTGTTTTACTGCATTATGCTTCTGCTTCTTCGGTATCGTTGATACGTACAATATCGGCGCCAATTGTCTGGAATTTTTGGATTAAATCTTCGTAACCGCGGTCAATATGCTGCAATTCTGTGATTTCTGTTTTGCCCTCTGCAACTAAGGCTGCGATAATCAAGGCGGCTCCTGCTCTCAGGTCGGTAGCTTTTACTTTGCAGCCTGTCAGACGGCTTACACCTTCCACAATGGCATTGCGCCCGTCAATTTTGATATTGGCGCCCATACGCCGCAATTCATCGGCATGCATAAAGCGATTTTCAAATACGGTTTCTGTAAAAACGCTGGTGCCCTCTGCCACCGTCATCAGAGCCATGAACTGAGCCTGCATATCGGTCGGAAAACCGGGATAAGGCATGGTCTTGATATCTACTGCCTTTAAGGGCCGTTTGCCGATGATACGCAAATTATTGCCTTCCTCCACGATTTCCATCCCACACTCTGCCAGCTTGGCAATCAGTGGTTTAATATGGTCCACAATCACATTTCTTACAACCAAATCCCCGCCTGTGATGGCTGCGGCAATCATATAGCTGCCTGCTTCGATACGGTCTGGAATAATGGTGTAGGTGGTGCCGTGTAATTTTTCTACGCCTTCAATTTTAATGACGTTGGTACCGGCTCCACGAATATTAGCGCCCATGCTATTGAGGAAATTGGCCAAATCTACGATTTCCGGTTCTTCTGCCGCGTTTTCAATCACAGTGGTACCTTCGGCTGTGGCTGCTGCCATCATAATATGTTCTGTAGCGCCTACGCTTGGGAAGTCCAGATAAATGCGGCTGCCGCGTAATTTCCCGTTGGTGACTGTGGCATTCATATCGCCATGGTTAATCTGAATATCGGCGCCTAAGGCTTCTAAGCCTTTCAAGTGCAAATCGATAGGCCGCGTACCAATGGCACAGCCTCCCGGCATAGAAATTTTAGCTTTTCCCAAACGAGCCAGCAACGGCCCCATAATTAACACACTGGCCCGCATTTTCTGAATATAATTATAGGGCGCGTTATAGTTATTGAGCGTCCGGCTGTCTACCGTCATGGTGTGTTCTTCAATGGTTACCTTTGCCCCTAATATTTCCAGCACTTCTTTTATGGTAGCTACATCAGACAATTTCGGCACATCATGCAATACAGTAATATCTTCCGCTAACAATGTCCCCACAATAATCGGCAATACGGCGTTTTTTGCCCCACTGATGGTAATTTCTCCGTGGATGGTTTTTCCGCCTGTTACGATAATTTTATCCAACTTCTTTTACCTCCCTCTAGGAGTAGTTCTATTATGACGCATAATCTACAAGCGCACATATCATGCAAGCTAGCCCTTCATGTTCTTGTACCTTATGAGTTTAGTATATGCAAATATTTCTATAATGTTCGTAACAGATTCTGCTAACTGTATCTTAACACACTATTTTTTTATGATACCGCATTTTGTTCTGTTGGTCAAACAAAAAATTGGTAACAAAACATTTAATATTGTTGATAGATGACAGGTGTTGCCAAATATACCGCTGTCTTTGTCTCTTGCTGTGCAAAGGCGATATTACAATTTATTTTTTCGCCGCCGACGTCCAACGTATGATATAATTGCGGCGAGTATCCACAAATCTGCCGCGTCTGCGCCGTGATTCCTGTGTTGCTCTGCGCCATCTGTAAGCTTTGCTGCAGTTCACCGGACAGTTGCGTCATAGCTGCTTCATCTAATACTTCTGGCAGTTCGGCAATCACAGTCACACCAATTGGGTTTTTGATATGGTAACAATCGGCAAAGTTTTGCCACAGTGCATAATAATGCTGGGCTGTTTCCAAATGCTCTGTAATCAGCTGCAATTCGATATAATATTTTTGTCCATTGCGCAAAAGACTACTGTTCAAAGTGCTGCCATCCAACAACTGACCTTGCTGCTGTCCTTCCTTTAGTTGCAGCTGTTGTTCTAACTGGCTCTGCAATCCTGGGCGATTTGACAGCGCAAACCAACCCTCAATGACATAACCCTTTACCGGCAGTTGATAATCGCTGCACAGCCAATGTAGGCGCTCTAAATCGCCTGTATACGCATCGGCACTGACCGGCTGTGGCAGCATCATATTTAATAATAAGCTTATTGTTGTAAAAATCGCAATTTTCGGTTTCATAAATTTCTTCCGCCCTTTCGTTACTGAACTTTTATTGAGTTTTTGATCTGCCGAAAGGCAGTCAGAACTCTTTTCAATAGTTCCAGTATGGACAAAAACAATCGCATTTTAAACAAAAAAAGACTGCCTATAAAAAGATGCCAAATAGCACGCTTTTTATATAGCAGTCTTTCATTCTTTTCTTTTAGCGCACACTCAAACGAGCATTTGCTCTCGCCAGTGCCGCCTGGGCTCTAGCGATATCAATACCTTCTTTTTTAGCAAGGCGTTCCTGAGCCCGCTTTTTAGCGGCTTCTGCTCTTGCGAAATCAATTTCGGTACTTTTTTCAGCAGCCGGAGCAATGATACTGATTACATTGTTGGAGATTTCAATAAAACCGCCGGATACAACCAGTTTTTCTGTGCCGGATGCTGTTTTATAAGTAATTACACCAGGCTTTAAGCCTGCCAGCAGCGGCGCGTGGTTTGGCCAAATACCAAGCTCACCGTCCACGCCGGGAACAACTACCGATGTACTTACATCCTGTAAGGCAATCTGTTCTGGCGTAATCACTTCTAATTTCAGGGTCTTATCAGCCATTTGCCAATCCCCCTTACGCCATCATTTTCTTGGCTTTTTCTACAGCGTCTTCAATGGTACCTACCATCAGGAATGCACCTTCTGGCAGATCATCATGTTTGCCATCCAGGATTTCTTTAAATCCGCGGATTGTTTCTTTCAGTGGAATATACTGACCTGGGTTCCCTGTAAACTGTTCTGCAACGAAGAAGCACTGAGACAGGAAACGTTCAACTTTACGGGCGCGAGCTACAACCAGCTTCTGTTCGTCGGACAATTCATCCATCCCTAAGATAGAAATGATATCCTGCAGTTCTTTATACTGCTGCAGAATTTCCTGCACGCCACGGGCCACTTCATAGTGTTCTTCCCCAACGATTTGTGGGTCCAGAATACGGGAGGTGGAATCCAATGGGTCTACTGCTGGATAAATCCCTTTTTCAGAAATTGCACGGTTCAATACGGTTTTCGCATCCAAGTGGGCGAATGTAGTAGCAGGAGCAGGGTCAGTCAAGTCATCGGCAGGCACATATACAGCCTGTACAGATGTGATAGATCCTTTATTGGTAGATGTAATACGTTCCTGCATAGCGCCCATTTCTGTTGCCAGAGTTGGCTGATAACCTACGGCAGATGGCATACGGCCTAACAGCGCAGATACTTCAGAACCAGCCTGTGTGAAACGGAAAATGTTATCAATGAACAGCAGCACGTCCTGCCCCTGAACATCACGGAAATATTCAGCAATGGTCAGACCAGTTAAAGCGATACGCATACGAGCGCCTGGCGGTTCGTTCATCTGACCGAATACCATGGCGGTTTTGTTGATAACGCCGGATTCTGTCATTTCTACCAGCAGGTCTTTCCCTTCACGGGTACGTTCCCCTACACCGGCAAATACAGAATAGCCGCCGTGTTCGTATGCAATGTTACGAATTAATTCCTGAATCAATACGGTTTTGCCTACACCAGCACCACCGAACAGACCGATTTTACCACCTTTTACGTATGGGCAAATCAGGTCGATAACTTTAATCCCTGTTTCCAGAATTTCTTTTGCAGAGTTCTGTTCCGAGAAGGTAGGAGCTTCTCTGTGAATGCCCCACCGTTCAGCGCCTTCGATTTCACCCTGATTATCAATGGTAGCACCTACTACGTTTAACAAACGTCCCAGTGTAGCATCGCCAACTGGTACTGTAATTGCGTTTCCAGTATCAACAGCAACCATATCGCGAACCAGACCGTCTGTAGAAGACATGGCAACGCATCTTACGGTATTGTTGCCCAGATGCTGTTCTACTTCCAATGTCAAATTAACTTCAAAACTCTTATCCTCTTGGTCTTCTGTCCGAATTACAACGGCGTTATAAATAGCAGGCAGATTATCAGCGGTAAACTCAACGTCAACAACTGGACCAACGATTCTAATAACTTTACCCTTATTCAAGATTGGGAAACCTCCTTTATCTCATGATTACCTCAATAATTAGTTCAGAGCGTTTGCACCGCCAACGATTTCTGTAATTTCGTTGGTGATTGCAGCCTGACGGGCACGGTTATATTCCAAATCCAACCGTGCAACCAGAGCGCTGGCATTATCACTAGCAGCAGACATTGCAGTCATGCGAGCGCCATGTTCCCCTGCTTTTGCTTCTGTTAATGCACTGAATACCTGGTTTGCTAAATATAAAGGCAGAATTTGACTTAATACGACTTCTGGAGATGGTTCAAAGATATAATCTAAACCATCTGCGCTTTCACTTTCCGGTGTTTCAATCGGAAGTACCTTCACAGCTTTTGGAATCTGTGACATAGCACTGCGGAATTCCGCATATACAATGTGAACTTCATCGTATTTGCCTGTGACATAAGCGGTTTTAATCATTTTTGTAATGGCATCAGCATCGGTTGCGGATGGAATATCATTTACAGCCAAAAATTCTTCGTCAATGGTATATCCACGTTTCTGGAAGAAATCTCTGGCCTTTCTGCCGACTGCTACGATCCCAACTTCATAACCTTTTGCTTCTGCATCTTTTACTTCAGCAAGAGCTGTTTTCATGATGTTTGCATTATAACCACCGGCTAAGCCTTTGTTGGAGGCAAAAACAACATAACCAACTCGTTTTACTTCTCGTACTTCCAGCAATGGGTCTGACACTGCTGCGCCAGCAGATGCTACAAGTCGAGACAGCACTTCCTTCAATTTATCTTTGTATGGACGGGCGGAAACTACAGACCCCTGAGCACGGCGCAATTTTGATGCGGAAACCATCTTCATTGCTTTTGTGATTTTACCGGTACTCTGAACGCTGCGAATCCGTCGTTTTATTTCCTTACCACTAGCCAAACCTTATTCACCACCCTCTCGAAGAATCAAAACGCTTTCGGCTTACGCCTGGAAAGTTGCTTTGAATTCAGTGATTGCTTTTACCAGAGCTTCATCTGCAGCACCTTCCAGTTTACCGGTAGATGCGATAACGTCTAAAACGCTGGCCTTATAGCTGGAGGATTTCACAAAGTTCAGCAAGCCTTTTTCAAAGGCGCCGATTTTATCTACTGCAATATCATCGGTATAGCCCTTCGATACCGCATAAATAACCACAACCTGATCTTCAACAGGCATTGGTACATACTGTCCCTGCTTTAAGATTTCCATTACGCGGGCGCCGCGGTCCAATGTTGCCTTTGTAGCAGCATCCAGGTCGGAACCGAACTGGGTAAATGCTTTCAGTTCGTTATACTGCGCCAAGTCTGTACGCAAGCTACCGGAAATTTTCTTCATAGCTTTAATCTGTGCAGAACCACCTACACGGGATACAGACAGACCCGCATTAATAGCAGGACGAACACCACCGTTGAACAAGTCGGCTTCCAGGAAGATCTGACCGTCGGTGATGGAAATTACGTTAGTAGGAATATAAGCACTGATGTCGCCGGCCTGTGTTTCGATGATTGGCAGTGCAGTCATAGAGCCGCCGCCCAGTTCATCTTCCAATTTTGCAGCACGTTCCAACAAACGGGAGTGCAGATAGAATACGTCGCCAGGATACGCTTCACGTCCTGGAGGGCGTTTTAACAACAGAGACAGTTCACGGTATGCAACAGCCTGTTTGGACAGGTCATCATATACAATCAGAACGTCTTTGCCATTGAACATAAATTCTTCCCCAATTGCAGCGCCTGCATATGGAGCAATATATAACATTGGAGCCGGTTCAGAAGCGGTAGCAGCTACGATAATGCTATATTCCATAGCACCGTATTCTTCCAGTTTGCTTACCACGTTGGCAACAGTGGAAGCCTTCTGACCTACTGCAACATAGATACAGATTACATCTTTCCCTTTCTGGTTGATGATAGCATCCAAAGCAACGGCTGTTTTACCAGTCTGACGGTCGCCGATGATTAATTCACGCTGACCTTTGCCAATTGGCACCAGAGCATCAATACATTTAATCCCTGTCTGCAATGGCTGATGTACGCCTTTACGGGTAATTACACCAGGTGCAACAGATTCTACTGGTCTGAATTTATCAGTCACAATAGGACCTTTGCCGTCAATTGGCTGCCCGGTTGCATTTACAACGCGGCCCAACAATGCATCACCTACAGGAACTTCAACGATACGACCTGTTCTTTTTACAGGGTCGCCTTCTTTAATATGTTTGTATGGGCCTAAGATTACGCAACCAATGTTGTCTTCTTCCAGGTTCTGCGCCATACCCTGTACGCCGCCTGGGAATTCCAACAGTTCATTTACCATCGCATCTTTTAAGCCATAAACACGAGCAATACCGTCCCCTACTTCGATTACGGTACCAATATCACTAGCTTCTATGTTTTTATCATAGTTTTCGATTTGATTTTTCAGAATGGAACTAATTTCCTCTGGTCTGATATTCATTTTAGTCCCTCACCCCAATCTCTTAAAACTGTACTTCATGTAATTTATTTTTCAAACCTGCAAGGCGGGCACCTACTGTGCCGTCATAAACTTTATCGCCAAATGTTACAATCATTCCCGCCAACAAGCTTTCATCAACGCTGACATGCAGTTTAACGGTTTTCCCAGACGTATTTGCCAGTTGGGTACTGAGCGCAGCTTCCTGCTCTGCAGTTAACGGATACGCAGAAACGACATCAGCATAAGCAATGTTGCGGACTTCATCTGCATAAATGCAGTATGCATTATAAATATCAGCAATAAATGCTTCCCTATTTTTATCGACGGCAACGCAGAGGAAATTCACAATATTGCTCTCAACCTTATCGGCAAAGATTTTCTTCAAAATTGTTTTTTTCGCATCGCTGCTGACCGTTTGGCTGATTAAAATTTCTTCTAGTTCAGCATTATTTGCAATTGTATCAACCACCAGTTTTAAATCTTCCTGGTAACGGTCAATACAGTTCTTTTCCTGACCAATCTGTAAGAGAGCCTGCCCGTAACGTTTCGCTACTGCTGAATTCATCATTTTGCTTCCCCTACCTCTTTGACAAAGTTATTGACCATATTTTGATGGTCTGCAACGTCGATTGTTTTTCCAACAACCTTCGATGCAGCCAACACTGCCAGGTCAGCAATTTCATTTCTGATTTCATTTAAAGCTTCTGTTTTTTCACGCGCAATTTCATCCTGCGCTTTGGCAGTTAATCTTGCAGCTTCTTCTCTTGCTTCATTTACAATATCAGCTTTTGTCTGTTCGCCGATTTTTGCAGCCTGATTGATAATATCCTGCGCTTCATTTCTTGCATTCTGAATTTGAGCAGCATATTCATCTCTCAGCTTCTGCGCTTCTAATTTTGCCTCTTCCGCCGAATTTAAGTTATTAGCAACTTCCTCTTTCCGGCTGTCCAGCATGTTACATACCGGCTTGTATAAAAATACTTTCAAACCTACTACCAAAATGCAGAAGTTGATAATCGCAAAAATTACTGTAGATGGACTGATATCCACTTACACAACCTCCTCTCATGTGGGGTCAACAAAATACATGTTGCTTGCACATGTCTCAATCTGAAAACAAATTTCCCGGTAATATTAACATAGGCGATTGGACCAAGTCCCAATCGCCTACTTAGACCCTACATTACCCATGATGACTACCTGATGTTTGTAACACCACATTAAGCATTACCTAAGATCATGAAGGCAATCAATAAGCCGTAAATTGTTAATGCTTCCATAAATGCCAAAGACAAGATTAAGGATGTACGGATATCGCCTGTAGCTTCTGGTTGACGAGCGATAGCTTCCATTGCTTTGGAAGCTGCAATACCCTGACCAATCCCAGGTCCGATTGTTGCAATGGCGACTGCTAATGCAGCTGCTAAGAAAATTAAATCCATTATGGTCCCCCTCCTTCCAATACTTTATTGGGAATCTCCAATGCATATTCCTATCTGTTTGATAGAAATAGACTTTGAAATAAGATTAACCTATTATATCAAGACTTAGTGATGTACCGCTGTGGCTTCTTCTAAATAAATGGAGGCCAGCAGTGTAAATACAAAAGCCTGGATAGCGCCAAACAAAATACCTAAAACCTGCATCGTCAGCGGCAACACCAAAGGACACAGCGCAGCCAAGCTGGCCACTACCATTTCTTCCCCATAAATACTACCGTAAAGACGAAGCGCCAACGACAACGGACGTGTAAACTGTTCCAAAATATTGATCGGCAGCAAAATTGGAATTGGTTCCAAGAAATGCTTTAAGTAACCGCCAATTCCTTTTGTTTTAATATTATAGTAAATACATAAAACAAACACAATAATTGCGAGACCTGCTGTCGTGCTCACATTACTGGTTGGCGGTTTCAACCCTGGTAAGGTACCAGCCAATGGCAGTAACCCTGAATAGTTGGAACACAAAATCAGAATAAAGAAACTTGCCAAAATCGGCATTAACTGTCTAGCACGTTTTCTGCCCAAAATATCAGTCCAGAAGTTCTCGTACATTTCAATGCCCATTTCCACAACATTCTGCACGCCGGATGGAATCCGTTTCATATTTCTTGTACCCAGATAGCTTACTACCAGAATCAGAATCATAACGCCCCACATGGTAGTAATCTCGCTTGTTACTTCCAATGGCCCTAAAGAAAGCAATGGACCGGCAGCTTCATGCCCTGTACTAGCGTAAGCAACACTTGTCAGAAACATTTTTCTCACCCCTTTCGCTCTCGTAATAACGTATTCAAATTTTTCACAAAAATATAATTCTTCACAGCCAACAAACCCAACGCTGTGCCAATTAACATCGCAAGATTTTTGTACACAAGGAACATTGCTAATACATTTAAAACCTGCCTAAGCACGAAAACCAACGTGTTCAATATGCTCCCTGGTTTTGTCAATGCCCGCCATGTCAGAAAGTTGTTAAACAAACTGACGGCCAGTCCCCAGACAAACCCGATTAACACCGGAAACACTACAGATTCTAGCATATTTCTTCCTTTCTTGCCACTTCATATTTCTTATACCTTGCATTCCATATGCTTATTTACCAGTTATCTGGTGCTCGGTCATCAGGGTCCACCGGATGTTCCATGCGCTCCACCTGCTCAATAAACAAGTGGAACCCAGAATAAATGCCGCCCAATGTTCCCAGCAGCCAAAATATCCCGGGCGTTCCCAGCTTAGAGTCCAACCATTTTCCGCACCAGGAAGCGATAAAAACACTCACAAGCATGGTAATGCCAAAGCTCAAGGCCAGCCCCACATAATCTTTTCTGGAATAACCACGCTTTGCAGGCATGACCTCACCTCAATTCGTATACCTTACTTTATTTATTTTACTAGAAATATGTAACCAATACAATAAAAAATCTGCACATTATGCCCAAAACTCAATAAATATTTATTATGTTTTATTACCTATCTCTTTAAGAAATTTTACGCAAGCTGCAAAGAATAGTTGTAATACAGCGTGGAATGCAGCAAAATGTATAAACGTTTTTTATTGGAAATGGCCTTACATCTTTCCTATTCTCCACTGCCGCACACAACTATTTTCGCCAGTTTTACTCCCAATTAAACCACATGCGACAATATTTCCTATCTGAATTGCTCCGGCAAAAACGAGCCATCTGACAAGAATCTGCTTTTTCTCACCCGATGGCTCATGTTGTTTCTTATTATTTTACATCCAATTTTCTGGTCGTTCTGCAATTATATCGAAATAATATTCAATCGCCTGCATAATTCGTCCGCTGGCTTTTCCATCCCCATATGGATTTACGGCATTGGCCATCTTATGATAGGCATCGTCATCGGTCAATAACTGCAAAGCTGTATTGTAAATCAAATTTTCATCGGTGCCAACCAGCGCCACTGTGCCAGCCTTCACCGCTTCTGGACGTTCCGTTGTATCCCGCAGCACCAGCACCGGTTTTCCCAAAGCAGGCGCTTCCTCCTGCACACCGCCCGAATCGGTTAAAATCAAATCCACCCGCGCCATAACATTGGCAAAAGGCTCATAATCCAGCGGTTCGATGATATGCACCCGTTCCAAATCGCCTAAAATCTGCGCAGCCAACTCCCGCACCTTAGGATTTTTGTGAATTGGAAAAATGAATTGTATATCCGGCAGCGTTTCGTGCAATCGGCGCACTGCTTGAAAAATATGCACCATCGGCGTACCCTGGTTTTCACGGCGATGGGCTGTAATCAGCACCTTTTTGCCAGGGCTGTCCAATAGCTGTTGCAATACAGCATCTTCAAATTGATATGTCTGTTTAGCCGTAGCCAACAGCGCGTCGATGACCGTATTGCCCGTCACAAAAATGGCGGCATCGCCGATATTTTCCCGCAGCAGATTTTGCCGCGCTTCCGGTGTAGGTGAAAAATGCAGCGTCGTCATCACACCGGTCAGCTTGCGGTTCGCTTCCTCCGGATAAGGCGAATACATGTTGCCGGAACGCAGTCCCGCCTCTACATGACCTACAGGGATTTGCTGATAAAAAGCAGCTAACGCAGCTGCAAAGGTCGTTGTTGTGTCGCCATGTACCAGCACCAAATCAGGCCGTTCCTTTTTGAAAATCTCCTCTAAGCCGCGCAGCACACCAGATGTAATATCGGTCAGCGTCTGTCCTTGTTTCATTAAATTTAAATCATAATCCGGCTCAATATGAAACAATTGCAGCACCTGATCCAACATCTCCCGATGTTGCGCCGTTACCGCCACCAGGCTCTGCAAATTTTCATTTTGCTCAATGGCTTTCACCACCGGCGCCATTTTAATAGCTTCCGGCCTCGTCCCAAATACACACATTATTTTTTTCATCATTCTGCCATCCTATAATTCATTTTTGTTCAGCTTTAACTGCTGCACCTCTACACCGGCCTGCCGGAAAAACTCCATAGCCCGTTCATCGGGATACTCCCCATCGAATACTACCCGCACCACGCCGGCATTGATGAGCATCTTTGCACATAACGAGCAAGGCGCAGTGGTTGAATACAACGTGCTGCCCTCAATGGGAATTCCCAAATTGGCAGCTTGAATAATCGCGTTCTGCTCTGCATGCAACGCCCGGCAAAGCTCATGCCGCTCGCCGGACGGAATCCCCAATTGCTGCCGCAAACAGCCAGTTTCGGCACAATGGGCCAACCGCTTCGGCGCGCCATTATAGCCAGTGGCCAGAATATGCTTCCCTCTAACCAGAATTGCCCCAATTTGACGGCGCAGGCAAGTGGACCGTTTGGCTACCACCGAAGTGATTTCCATAAAATAATGGTCCCAATCTGGTCGTTCTGTAGTTGCCGTCACCGATTAATACCGACTGTAATCTTTTGTAGCTTCCAGTTTCTTCTCCTGCCGCCGCTGCCCGAAGAAATAGCATACACCGCCGATGACACCCACCGGCACTGCAATATAAACCAAACACAAAAGTAAAGAAATCAAAAATTCAATCGACTCCATCATAATAACACATTCACTCCTGCTTTAAAATTATTTTACGATCACTGCCGTACCATAAGCCACGATTTCAGCCGCGCCAGCCATCACCGCCGCCGACCCCAAACGCATCCCGACAATGGCGTTAGCGCCCTGTTTTTCTGCATCCTCAACCATACGGCCAATGGCAATTTGACGGGCTTCTACCAGCATATCATTATAGCCGTTCAGTTCACCGCCCACCAAGCCTTTCAGCGATGCGCCGATATCACTGCCCACATTCTTACTGCGTACCGTACTTCCTTTGCAAAGACCCTTTACCTCTACAATTTCCTTGCCCGGAATTACATCCGTCGTTACAATCAGCATAGACATTGCCTCCTAAAAAATATGCTGCATCCCAATGAAAACATTACGACTGTAAAATTTCTATCATATCTATTATGCCTAATTTCCCGCATAATTGCAACGGTAAAATCGCTATATACAGTTCTTTTTCCTGTTGTTCTCTTCTTGTATTGCGTTTTCGTCTATTCACGTTGGCCTTCTTCCTCCATTTCTCTGCCGCAATCAGAAGGGAGGAATGCACCACAATTTTTCTACAGCTTTTTATTGCAAATAAAAAGAGAGGACTCCTCTCCATAAGAAAGGACTCCTCTCAAAAATAATATAGGAAGGCTAAAATAATACTTTTGTATCTTCCAAGACTATTTCATCCTCAAAAGCACGAAACTGATTACTTCACTTTAGAAACTACTGAAAAGGCAAGTCTCAGAAAAATTACAGGATACCCTGCTGATACATAGCTCTAGCCACTTTCCGGAAGCCAGCCAGGTTAGCGCCAGCCATCAGGTTGTAACCCAGACCATATTCTTCGGCTGCGGAAGCTGCATTGTCATGAATGTCTTTCATGATGTCGAACAATCTCTTGTCAACTTCTTCAGCAGTCCAGGACAGTCTCTGAGAGTTCTGGCTCATTTCCAGAGCAGATACAGCAACGCCGCCAGCGTTAACAGCTTTCGATGGAGCCATTACTACGCCGTTTTTCTGCAGATAAGCGATTGCATCGTTGGTGCAAGGCATATTGGAAACTTCGATTACATATTTTACGCCCTGTTTTACGATAGCTTCTGCATCTTCCAGTTTGATTTCATTCTGAGTAGCGCATGGCATATAAACATCTACGTTTGGAACTTTGCCCCATGGTTTTTCGCCTGGGAAGAATTTAGCAGATGGGAATTTTTCAGCATATACAGCTACTTTATCAGCGCCGGAAGCTCTCATATCCAACAGATAATCAATCTTTTCGCCGGAAACGCCTTCTTCATCATAAACATATCCATCTGGACCAGAAATGGTAACAATTTTGCCGCCCATTTCAGTAACTTTTGTAGCAACACCCCAAGCAACGTTACCGAAACCTGTGATGGCAACATTTTTACCTTCGAAGGAAGTACCTTCATGGTTCAGTAAATGCTGTGCAAAATAAGCAGCACCAAAGCCTGTAGCTTCTGGACGAATCAGAGAACCACCATAGGACAGGTCTTTACCGGTTAATACACCATTTTCGAAAGCGCCTTTGATGCGTTTGTACTGACCAAACAGATAACCGATTTCTCTACCGCCAACACCGATATCACCGGCTGGAACGTCAATGTCTGGACCAATGTGACGGCACAGTTCGGTCATGAAAGCCTGGCAGAAACGCATAATTTCGCCGTCGGATTTACCACGTGGGTCGAAGTCGGAACCACCTTTGCCGCCGCCGATTGGCAGACCAGTCAAAGAGTTTTTGAAAATCTGTTCAAAACCTAAGAATTTAATGATACCGCTGTATACGGTGTGATGGAAACGCAGGCCGCCTTTGTAAGGCCCAATTGCGCTATTGAACTGTACGCGGAAACCACGGTTAACCTGTACTTTGCCCTGGTCGTCAACCCATGCTACACGGAAGAAAATCTGTCTTTCAGGTTCAACGATTCTGCCCAGAATGTCAGCTTCTTCATATTCTGGATGCTGAGCCATTGCTGGTTCCAGAGAACGCAGAACTTCTTCTACTGTCTGAATAAATTCTGGTTCACCCTGATTTCTTTTTTTAACGTCTTCAATAACTTTTTCAATATAAGCGCTGCTCATTGAAATAAGCCTCCTTAAAATAATAATATTGATACTTTATATAAAAATCTGCTACGGCTGTTAACAGCCCCCGATTTTTATCGGCTAAAATGATGGTTTGATTGCTTCTAAACGATAAATCGGCAATCCTTTTTCATGAAACTTGGTTTCATACTCTGTAGCTACATTGCCCTCCGGCAACTTTTGATACATGTCCAACTGGATATGCTGTAACTGCCAGCGGCAAGCGCTGAATTCATTTAGTGAAAACTCAAATAAGCCCTGATTATCGGTTTTAAAATGTACCTGTCCTTCCGGCTTTAAGATGACCCCATACTGCTCCAAAAAAGATTTGTGCGTCAACCGCCGTTTCGCATGCCGCGTTTTAGGCCATGGGTCAGAAAAATTCAAATAAATGCGGTCAATTTCACCTGGTGCAAACAATTCCTCCAATAGCGAAGCATTTATCCATACCAGACGCAGATTCTCCGGAATACCGCCTGCGCGTTTCATCCGTTTTACCGCATCCAACAAAACTTCCTCAATGACTTCTACCCCAATAAAATTCACTTCAGGATACTGACGAGCCATAGTACTGATAAAGCGTCCTTTTCCCATCCCAATTTCCATTTGAACAGGATGATGATTGCCAAAATTCTCATGCCATTTACCGCGATACTGTTGTGGTTCTAACACAACAACAGGTGCATATTGCAATAACGCTTCCCGTGTACCTGGCTGTTTGCGAACTCTTGCCATTGCTGCTCTCCTGTCTTAAAAAATTGGAACAAAAGAATTAATAGATTCTAATACAACTCAGCTCTCTGTCTTCTTTTGTATTTTGTATCCTATATGCTAGATTATATATCCTTTTATAGTGAAAATACAACCTTTTTTTTCAAAACTCTTTATTTATTTTTCTATTTACGCTAGAATAAGTACCAGCGCAACAAATAGAAAGGAGAATTGCAATGAAAGGGCACTTAGAAATTTTTGAACACCGCCTGAAAAACATGGTAACAAAGCTACCTGGCATAGAACGCTTGGATATCGACCAGGAATTCCTGCGCTTTGAGCAGGAGCTGGGCAATTCCATTGCCTACTACGATGTAAAAAGCGGCAGCACATTGGCTGATTACTACGCCTCTACCTTTACTCAGTTTATCAAAGCCAAATTGAAATAATCATAAATTACGATTATAGGTTATATTTTTTCACAGCAAATTGCAATAAGCCATTGCACAAATTTACTTGTGCAGTGGCTTATTCTTTTTACAGTAGACTTTTTTCATTCCTAAATATGGTCATCTGGCTATGCATTGGGCTTTTTTCAACAATCTAAATCATATAGTCCAGCGGTATGAAATCACAAATTACGGATTGCCATAGTTTTTAGTTTAGCAGTCACCGGAACAACATTCTGACGGCGCTTTCTTTTTTTGTAAAAACTCCAGCTTCGTTTCCGACACCACAATCGCAATAAAAATAATCACAAAGCCTAATAGCAACCGTGGCGTCACCGCTTCTGCACCTACCAACACTGAAAACAACACGCCAAATACGGCCTCCAAACTGAGAATTAACGCACCGGCAGCAGGAGCCGTATATTTGAGTCCATACATCTGCAAACCCAGCGCACCGGCTGTGGCAAATACGCATAGGTAAGCTAAACTGAACCAAGTATATAGACGAACATCGCTCAAAATCGGCGCTGTTTCAAAAAAGAAGCTCATTACCCAGCTCCAAAACGCCGCAAAGAAAAATTGACTGATGGTCAAAAGCATCACATCAGAGCCTTGGGTATAGCGGGTGGACACAATGATATGCAGCGCATAGAACAATCCGCAAGCAACGGTGAGCAAATCGCCGCGCCCCATGGTGAGATTACTATCCAATGATACCAGACCAATGCCCAAGATACACAACACTGCCGCAGAAATATTGTAACGGTCAGGACGTTTACCGGCAATCAGCCAATATAAAAAAGGTACCATCACACAATACCCTGCCGTCAAAAAAGCATTTTTACCTGGTGTAGTTTCGGCCAAGCCAAAAGTCTGCACAGCATAAGCCGCCAACAGCATAGAGCCCATCACAAAACCAGCCTTGATATAATAAAAATTTAATAACCGCAATTTGTACCAAAACACTACCGCCAATAAAATACAAGCGCCCGTAAACCGTACCGCCAGTAAAAAAAATGTGCCCATATCATCCAATGCATCTTTCATAATAATAAAAGAGCTGCCCCAAATAATCGTGGCCAGCAATAACGCCAACTTGGCAATTGTATTTGTTTTTTGCAAGAAAATCCTACTCCCTTCTGTCTTACGATTCTGTCTCATCTGCGCCTTCATATTTCCACAATAACTAATATTATATGCAGGAAAAAGCATTTTTACAAGTCCCGCCTGGAAAAAAATCCGCCCGTTATCACACCTTCTACTCGTCCTATTCATAGTATATACAAGGTCATCAGAAAGGAGGTTTGTTGATGATTGTGCAAAGAAATGAACAGCAATTGGGCATGATTTCCGTTCCATGGCAGGAATATACCACGCCCTATGCGCCAGCAGAAGCGCTGGCTTATGGCACTGTATTCAGCGGCTTAAACCAGCCTTACACACCGATACAATGCCCGCAGCAAGCTATGAATATGCAGCCTGCTCATAATAATATGCAGGGTATGCAGAAAAAACGCTAAATTATTATAAACAAAGGAGTGTCTGCAATGAAAAAAATGAATGCCTGCCCAGCCTCTGCGGCGAATAACAGACAGGCAGCCCTGTTAGAACTGCAGCAGCTCAGTTTTTCTCTGGTTGACCTCAACCTGTTTTTGGATACCCATCCAGACAACCAACAGGCCGTCAACGATTACAACCGGCTGTTTCAACAATACTGGGAAGCCAAAGCCAATTTTGAAATGCAGTACGGCCCGATGAACAACTTCGGCCACTGCCCAGCCGCTTATCCTTGGAGCTGGATTAACGACCCATGGCCATGGGAACGGGGAGGTGCTGTCTGATGTGGATTTATGAGAAAAAATTACAATTTCCCGTTGACGTAAGATGCGCCGACTTGCGGCTAGCTAAAGCCTTAATTGCCCAGTACGGCGGCCCGGCGGGCGAGCTGTCGGCCTGCCTGCAATATCTGAATCAACGCTTCACCATGCCTACCGGCCAAACCAAAGCGCTCTTAACCGACATCGGCACGGAAGAAATTGTACCTATATGATAGAAGTGTAAACAAGCCCAGCAACTATGACTTCTCATAACCGCTGGGCTTCTCTCTTACTTTTTCGTTAATACCGGAATACTACCCTGATTGCTTACAGTAGCATCCAACAGTTGCGCTAACTGCCGGACAGAAAAATAGTTTACACCTGCTTCAAATACACCATCTACTTCATACCGTTTACCGTTTACGATAACCGGCAATTTTTTCACCTTACTTTGTGTAACATCCACTTTATTTTTCACCTCCTGCACTGGCGTTAAAAATAGCTGTCGTTCTGCCTGCCGACGTTTCGTCAGGCCAGCCAGCACCTTGCCAGCCGCCTTATTGTACAATAACATGGCCTGCGTAATCGTCAATCCCTGCTTTACATCGCTGCCGGTATGACCATACCCAATAGTCCACACACCAGCAGGGCATTTATAGGCTGCCAGATAACAGCCCTCATGCTGTTTAATCAGGTCAATGCCTGCTTGTCCCGTCTGCATTGTCGCCACCTCCATTCTCTACTCCGGTTCCGTTTCCTCGTTTTCATCCTGTTCTGCCTCCAGGATGGCGTCCCGATTAATCGCTTCATTATCTGCCCACTCCTTATTGATTTCCAACACTGCCGCCTCTATCAGCTTGTCCAGTTCATCAGTGTTCACTTTTAGTTTTTTCTGCGCCAAAAACTGCAGCACATAGGCTTTCTTATTTTGAATCTGACCAGAATTATAGAGTTGCTCTGCTGCAGCACAGCCGATTTTTACCCATGCATTAATTTCTTCCCGTTGGGCCGTTGTGGTCCGGCTTTTAATCCAAGGAATCAAAAACACTGTAATTAATACTGCCGCAACCGCAATCAGTGCATTTACCAATGGTGTAATATCAATCATTAGGATCATCCTTTCCTTTATTCTTTCTCTCTACTACTTTCAGCCACGCCATTAGGCCGCCTTCCACGCCACAAAAGCCATAAACACAGGCCGTCAATGTGGATGGCTCTACGCCGATTGTATAAAACTTGTAGGTATTGTAGATTGTATAAGTCAACAGAAATGCCAGCATGATAGTCAATACCACTTTGCTATATCTCATCATGTCACCTGTTCCTTTCCTATTTCCTGCAAATAGGCGTCGTAGGCTTCTTTCGCTTCTTGGGCCTTCCGCAGCGCCCGTTCCACGTCGCAGATTTCCATATCCCGCCCAGATAGTTGATTTAATGCCATGCAGATGGTCAGCTCTGTATTTGCTTCCATCATGCGCATAGACAGCAGGCTTTCACGGTGCCGCTGTTCTGCTCTATGATTTGCGCGCGCTTTCTCTGCTTCATTATCCGCTTTCACCTTCGCCTGTTTCACAAGCGCGATACCTCCAACGATTGCAACAAGCACAGATGCAGCCGCGCTTATTAATGCCAATAATACTTCCACCCTTCTCACCTCCATAAAAATAGCACTTACCTTTTAGGCAAGTGCTTGACGAATATTTTTTGTTGTGATAGGATATACATATGAAAGAGAGTAGCCTAAACGGCTTACCCTCATAATACGTTACAGAATTGCTCCCGTCACGATTCCGAGGTCAGACGGGAGTAATTTTTTATTTCAAAAAACTACTTTTTCTTACTCTTGTCCAAG
>CABQBF010000040.1 GCA_902462325.1 uncultured Peptococcaceae bacterium | reverse complement strand
TGAAACGGTGCAGGCTTGGGTGGCAGACTTAGGATTATAACATGAAGTTGCAAAAATGAAAGGCGTGTATCATTGATGAAAAAATCATGTAAATTAGTAACAATATTATGCTTGGTGATGATGTTATATTTGTTAGGCAGTGCGGCTGCTTTTGCCGCAGACTTTACCGATGTGTCGGAGGACGCTTGGTATGCCGGTGCAGTGGATAGGATTGTGGATGCCGGACTTATGGGCGGCGTGAGTCAGGATTCCTTTGCGCTTAATATGACCATGAGCCGCGCTATGCTGGACAATGTATTGTATCATCATGCAGGAAGTCCGGCAGTATCCGGTACAGATGATTTTACAGATACCGATGCGGATGCCTGGTACAGTCATGCTGTATTGTGGGCTGCGCAGGAAGCTGTGATTGGTGGCTATGGCGATGGTCGCTTCGGCACCAATGACGACGTATCCCGAGAACAAATCGTTGCGATGCTGTGGCGCGATGCAGGACGTCCGGCAGTAAGCGGAACAACCACCTTCAGCGATGCGGCACAGGTTTCTGACTTTGCGCAGACTGCTGTGGTTTGGGCGCAGCAGAACGGAATTGTCAGCGGTCGGCGGCGATAATCAGTTTGTGCCCAAGGCCAGTGCTACCCGCGCAGAAGTAGCTGCTATGCTGTGCAGCTATCTGGATGCAGAAAATGGGGAAAATGTTGGCACGGAATCTGAACCGATGGTGACGCCGCAGCCGGAAGAAAATGAAACAGAAGCTGTAACAGGGAAAACGTTGGTGGTTTACTATTCGGCTACAGGTAGTACAGAGCGCGTTGCCAATGTGATTGCGGAAGCAGCAGAGGCAGATCTTTTTGAGCTGGAGCCTGTAGAGCCTTACACCAGTGAAGATTTAAATTGGAATGATGAAAACAGTCGGGTTGTGTATGAGCATGACAATGTAAGTGCCCGCACAGTAGCGCTTACAGCGACAACGGTTGATGGCTGGGATGAATATGATACCGTATTTATCGGCTATCCAATCTGGTGGGGCATTGCCGCCTGGCCGGTGGATGGATTTGTAGAAGCCAACGACTTTACAGGAAAAACGGTAATTCCGTTCTGCACCTCCGCCAGTTCCGGTTTAGGAGAGAGCGGTGAGCTACTGGCCCAATTGGCGGGCACAGGCAACTGGCTTGCCGGTGAAAGATTTTCTTCCGGCGCTTCTGCTGAAACGGTGCAGGCTTGGGTAACAGAGCTAGATTTATAATAATGCATGATATGGATTGGAAAAACATTGTCAATAAAAACGAGAAAGGTTGGATATTGGGTGAACAAGCGAGTATTACTTTTATCGGGCAGTCCGCGGCAAAATGGCAATTCGGAAATCCTTTGCCAACAGTTTGCCAGGGGTGCTGAAGAAGCTGGGCATCAGGTAGAATTGGTGCGGGTGCATGATTTGCAGATTGGCGCCTGTCGGGCCTGCTATGCTTGCCGCGCTGCCAAGGCATGTGTGCAGAAGGACGATATGACAGCACTGTTGGAGAAGCTGATAGCTGCTGATGTAATCGTACTAGCCACGCCGGTATATTTTTATACCATGGACGGACAGATGAAGACCATGATTGACCGCACATTGCCCCGCTATACGGAAATTGCCGATAAAGAGTTTTATTTTATTGCCACGGCGGCAGATGGCAAAGAAACTATGGAGCGAACTATGGATGGCCTTTATGGATTTATTGATTGTCTGCCGGGCGCCAAAGTAAAAGGAAAAATTTATGGCGCCGGTGTGTATCAAAAAGGAGAAGTAACAGCCACCAAAGCTATGGAACAAGCCTATCAGTACGGCAAGCAGTGCTGATAGCAAGAACAAAGAACCGCAGTTGCGTTTTTGTGCGCAACTGCGGTTCTTTGTATGATCGAGAAGGCTGTGTTTACAAACCGTTTTATCGGAAACGGCAAAAACTGCAAACCACAAAGCTGCGACTGAAACTCACATTCCTACAAGCCCCTTTACTGCAAACCAAATAGCTGGAACCAATAGGGAAGGCAGCATGTTCAATGTTTTGCAGTCTTTCAAGCCCAAAATGCCAATACCGGAGCTGGCGATGAGTACGCCGCCGATGATGGATATTTCGGTCAAAAGCTCTGGTGAGAGAAAGGCGGCTAAAAATCCGGCGCCTAAATAGATCGCGCCTTGCCAGACGAACAGCACGACAGCGGCTAAGGCAATGCCGATGCCATAGGTGGAAGCCAGCACCATAGAGGTGACAAAATCTAAGGTGGCATTGGTGAGCAGATAGGTATGGTCGCCGTATAGCGCGCTCTGGATAGGCCCCAGAATGGATAGGGTGCCGATGCAGAACAGTAAAATGGCGGTGGATAGCCCTTGTCCTAATTGGGAAGTGGCAAAACGGCCCGTCAGTTTTTGAAATTGCCCGTCAATGTCCAGTATGGCGCCTGCTAAGCTGCCGGCGGCTAAGCTGATGATAAACAGCACCGGATACTGGCTGTTGGGCATATTGCTGACAACGGCGTTGATGCCCAGCGCTGTGGCGGCTAAACCCATGGCGGTAAACAGCGCGCCCTGATATTCTTCCTTGATGCCCTTGCGCACCACGCTGCCAATCAGACTGCCGGTGAGGATGGTGATAGTGTTGACAATGGTTCCTAACATGATGAAAAGCTCCTTTGTGTCGAAATGCTTCTATTCGCTGATAGTATGAATATTATAACAAATAAATGTCCTGTTGGGCAACTAAATGACAGGAATTAAGGGTATACAGAAAAATGGGGGCGTGATAAAATAAAAGCTACAGAATTTTTATAACAGGATTTTCAGGATAAGGAATGTGGCCCAATGAATTATGAGGAAGCGTTACAGTATATCAATCAATTAAACAGTAAAGGAATTGCTTTGGGCTTAGAACGGATTGAAGCCTTGTTGGACCGGTTGGGCAATCCGCAAAAGGGGCAGCGGTTTATCCATGTGGCCGGTACCAACGGTAAAGGCTCGGTGTGTGCCTTTTTGGACAGCGCGCTGCGGGAAGCCGGGTTGAGGGTTGGCCGCTATATCTCGCCTACCTTGTACGATTACAGAGAGCGTATTCAAATTGATGGGCAGTATATCAGCAAACAGGCGGTGGCCTCGCTTTTGACGACTATCCAGCAGGCTTGTGTGCAGATGGAGCGGCAAGGCTTGGAGCCGCCTACGGTGTTTGAAGTGGAAACGGCGCTGGCCTTTTTGTATTTTGCCGAGCAGCACTGCGATTATGTGTTGTTGGAGGTGGGCATGGGTGGACGGCTGGATTCCACCAATGTGATTTCTCAGCCGGTGCTGTCCGTGATAACGCCTATCAGTCTGGACCATACCCGGATGCTGGGCGATCATCTGGCGGCCATTGCCGCCGAGAAAGGCGGCATTGTCAAGCCCCATTGTCCGGCAGTGCTTGGGCCGCAGCAGCCGGAAGCGCAGGCGGTTTTAACAGCGCGCTGCCAGCAATGCGGCATTACGCCGCTACAGGTGGATGTAAACCAAATACAGAAGCAGCAATGGAGCTGGCAAGGACAGCGGTTTTCTTATGGGCGCTGGTCCCAGCTTACCATTGGCTTGTCCGGCGATTATCAGCGCGTCAACGGGGCCATTGCCATAGAAGCTTTACAACTGCTGCAAAAAGAGGAGCCTGCTTTAACCGACGAAGCGATACAGGCTGGTTTGGCCAAAGCCCGCTGGCCCGGCCGGTTTGAGATAATCGGGCAAGCGCCTTTGTTTGTGGTGGACGGCGCCCACAATCCGGCAGGCGCGCAGGCGTTGGCGCAAACACTACAGGAGCATTTTTCCGGCAAGCGCATCTGGCTTTTGCTGGGTGTGTTTCGCGATAAGGATTATCAGCAGATTGGGGCCATTCTGAGCGGCTGCAGCCAGACTGTTTTTTGTTTCCAGCCCCAACATGAGCGGGGCTTGGAGGCAGAACTGCTGGCAGCGGCGGTAGCGCCTTATTTTCAGCAGGTGCAGGTGGCAGAAAGTGCAGAGCAGGCAGTGCAACAGGTGCTGCAACGGGCTGACAGGGAAGATGTGGTAGTTTCCTGCGGCTCGTTGTCCACCATTGGGGCGGTGCAGCGGGCTGTACAGCAGTGGGAGGTGCAGCATGGAGAGGATTGAGCGCATTTTGCAGGATGAACGGTTCCGGTATGGCTTGCAGCGCGTTCAGCAGTTGGAGCAGCAGCGAATTTTCTGCTGTCACGGCTTGGACCATCTGCTGGATGTAGCTCGCATTGCCTGGATTATGGTGCTGGAACAGCAGCAGCCTTTAAAGAAAGATGTGGTGTATGGCGCGGCCCTCTTGCATGATTTGGGCCGTTACCGGCAGTATGAGCAGGGTATGGCCCATCATCAGGCCAGTGCCGAGCTGGCAGCTGTGATATTGCCCGACGCTGGCTACAGCGCCGAAGAAACGGCGCAGATTGTGCAGGCCATCGGCCAGCATGGCGCGCAGCCCCAGCAGGATTTGCTGGCGCAGGTGCTGTATCAGGCCGATAAGCTGAGCCGGAACTGCTTTCAGTGTAAAGCGCAGGCCCAATGTAAATGGCCGCTGGAAAAGCGCAATCGAACCATTTTATACTGAACGGCAGCAGGGGTCGGCGAATCACCGACGCCTTGTGCAGCGTATGGTGTAACGGTTCGTGATACCATTCGTTGTCGTTAGCCATAGCAGATAGGGAGGCGATACGCCCCCTCATCGCTTTTTTATGGTGCGTTGTTTTGGATAACTGTTTGCAGTTTGGAATAAAAATGTTTCACGTGAAACATTTGCAATTGCGATTTTTATGCTTTTTTCGGCGTTTTCTGTATTTTGCGCTCTAACAGGGGGGTACAAAATACAGCCAAAATACCGGTTTTTTGCTCAACCAATAGGCTTTCCGAGGATTTACAATGACATGGGCAAACAAGCCTGCTAGGCCCGCAAAAATGAAACCGATAAATTAAAAACAAACATGACAGGAGCGTGGAGAACATGCAGCAGACAATGAAAATTGGCAACCGCCTTTTTGATTTACAACAGCACACCTATATCATGGCCATTTTGAATATGACGCCCGATTCTTTTTCTGACGGCGGCAGTTATCAAACCTTGGATGATGCGCTGTATCGCGTAGAACAAATGCTGGCGGAAGGGGCTGATATCATCGATATTGGCGGTGAATCAACCCGTCCGGGCCATACGGCCATCAGCGACGAGGAAGAAATCAGCCGGGTGGCGCCGGTAATTGAAGCGGTGACCAGGCGGTTTGATGTGCCGGTATCCATTGACAGCTATAAAGCGCCGGTGGTAAAGGCGGCTCTGGCTAGCGGCGCCCATTTGGTCAATGATATTTGGGGTCTGCAGCATGATGCGGAGCTAGCCCATGTGATTGCCCAGGCAGGGGCCACTTGCTGTCTGATGCATAACAAACACAATACCCAGTATGACAATCTTCTTCTGGAGTGTCTGGAAAGCCTGCGTCGCAGCGCAGAGAAGGCAGTGGCAGCCGGCGTGCCCAGAGAAAATATTATACTGGACCCAGGCATTGGCTTTGGCAAAACCTGTGAACAAAATTTATATTTGATGCAGCAGTTGGAGCAATTTAACTTGCTAGGCTATCCCATGCTGTTAGGTACCTCCCGTAAGTCCATGATTGGTTTAACCTTGGATTTGCCGGTGGACCAGCGGGTAGAAGGCACTTTAGTGACCACTGTGCTGGCGGTGCTGGCTGGCTGGAATTTTGTGCGGGTGCATGACGTGAAAGAAAATTATCGGGCCATTAAGATGGCAGAAGCTATTGGCCATTGTAAGCCGATGTAGGAGGGCCTTTTGATGGATAAAATCTATATTGAAAATTTGGAGATTTACGCCCGGCATGGTGTTTATCCAGAAGAAAATAAATTGGGACAGAAATTTTTAATCTGCGCCCAATTGGAAGTAGATGCCGGCAAAGCCGCCCGGCAGGATGATTTGAGCCAGTCCGTCAATTATGGCGAGGTGTGCTGCTATATCAAAGAGCTGATGGAGCGGCATACCTTCCGATTAATTGAGACGGTGGCCGATGTGCTGGCCCGGGAGATTTTGCTGAAATTTCCGTTGGTGCAGCGCAGTGCATTAGAGGTGAAAAAGCCCAACGCGCCAATTTCGTTGCCTTTTGCCTATGTGTCGGTGGCAGTGGAACGGCAGTGGCATACAGTGTATGTAGGCATCGGCAGCAATTTGGGCAATCGGGAGGGTTATATCCGCCAAGCAATGCTGCTTTTGAAAGAACAGCGGGACTGCCAGATTACCAAAGTCTCCAGTCTGTTTGTGACAGCGCCTTATGGCTATACCGACCAGCCCGAGTTTCTCAATGGCTGTTTACAGGTCAAAACGCTGCAAAGTCCGGAGCAATTTTTGGATACCTTGCACGCCATCGAGCAGCAACTGGGGCGGGAGCGGAAAGTCCATTGGGGACCCCGCACCGTCGACTTGGACATCTTGCTGTATGATGATTTGGTGATGGATACTGAGCAGCTCACTATTCCCCATGCGGACATGCAAAACCGTATGTTTGTGCTAAAGCCCCTGGATGAGATTGCCGGTTTTGTGCGCCATCCGCTGTTGGGCAAGACCATACATCAGTTATGTGAAGCCTTGGAAAATCAATAGAATAGAGTAAAACGCTGTGTAGGAGGGCTCCTATACGGCGTTTTTATTTTAAGGCCGCTTGGTACTGTTTGCCCCAGTTGCAGAGCACTTTTAGAATTGGCTGGATTGTTTGGCCGATTTCTGTTAAGGCGTATTCTACCTGCGGCGGCGTGGTAGGATAAACTGTGCGCTGCATAATTTGTTGGGTTTCCAATTGGCGCAGTAGCTGGAGATTGAACGTGGAATGGATGATTATATTGTATACTGATACTGTTAAAAAAGTAAAAACTGGGTATTGATTGGGAGTCAATTTCTCTTTATACTAGAAAAATACTTGGGAGGGAAGAAACATGGATTGTTTTACAGAGCCGATAGAACGCATCCGGCAGTTTGATCCAGAAATGGCGGCGTTGGCTGAAGCGGAATATCAGCGGCAGTTGCATACGCTATGTTTAATTGTTTCAGAAAATTATACGTCACCTTATGCGTCAGCACTGGAAGGCAGCATTTTGGCCAATAAAAATGCCCATGGCTATCCAGATAGTCGGGAGGTAGGCGGCTGTGAGGTGGTCAATGCCATTGAGCGCTTGGCGGCGCAGCGAATTCAGCAGGTGTTTGGCTGTGAGCATGTAAACCTGCAATCAATGAGCGCTTCTATTGCCAATATCGCAGTACTGCAGGCGCTGCTAAAGCCCGGCGATACGATTTTATCATTGGGCACCGATTTGGGCGGTCATCTGAGCCACGGTGCTGCCGATAATCTTTCGGGTATGCAATATCGGATTGTCCAGTATGGTTTTCGGCGGGATACAGAACAAATTGACATGGAACAGGTGGAGCAGTTGGCGCTGCAATATCAGCCCCAACTGATTATTTGTGGTCCGGGTGCTTATCCGCGTGTGGTGCCTTACCGCCGGTTTGCTGATATTGCGCAGCGTGTGGGAGCCTATTTATTGGTGGATATCGCCCATCCGGCTGGACTGATTGCTGCTGGCTTGCTGGAAAATCCGGTGCCCTATGCCGATGTGGTGACGACAACTACCCATAAAACCTGGCGTGGGCCTAGAGGCTGTGGTGTGATTTTGTGTAAACAGACGCTGGCGGAGAAAATTGACAAAGCAGTATCGCCGGGCATACAAGGCAGCCCTAAAATGGATATGATTGCTGCGCGGGCGGTGCTGGCCAAGGAGTGCATGAGTAAAGAGTTTCGCGCTTATCAGCAATGTGTGCTGGAGAATGCACAGGTTTTGGCAGATGCTTTGCAGCAGTGTGGTTTTCGTCTGGTGACAGGCGGTACCGATACCCACTTAATTTTGGTGGATGTGCGCAGCCATATTGCCAGTGGAAGGGAGGCTGACGCAGTGCTGTCGTCAGTGGGAATCGTGGTGAATAAAGAGCCGCTGCCCTTTGACCCGCAGCCCCATGATGTGACCAGCGGAATTCGCATTGGTACGCCTGCGCTGACGACCCGCGGTTTCAAAGCGGAGCAGTTTCAGCAAATTGCCTGTTGGATGTCTGATGCATTGCATAATGCCCATGACCCAGCAAAGCTGCAGCAGATTGAGAAACAGGTGACGGCTATGGCAAAACAATATCCTTTATTTGCAGAAGAATGGATTCCAACAGAAGGACGTGTGACCAGAATATGAAACAGAATTTAGAAAACAACAGACATAAGTTGCAGGATGAAGATCAATACGTTCGTTTTTACGGCGGGCGGTTAGGTGGTGCAGTTCCTATGGTACTGCTGTTTGTGACATTGGCAGTATTATCGGTGCTGGGTTACAGCAGCGGCAAAAGTTTTTGGGCTGCTGCTTTTCTGGCCTTGATGGTAGGTTTTTTGCTCATTCATGATAAAAGCCAATATCAGCAGATTTTGATTGATGGCTTGTCGGATACTTCGCTGGCCATGGTGCTGTTGACCTTCTTTGTGTCTGGCGTGATGTCAGTGTTGCTGACTATCGGCGGCTTGTGCGACGGTTTGGTGTATCTGGCGGTAGTAGCCCATATTCCGGCTGCTGTTTTGCCAGTAGCTATTTTTTTGTTGTGTGTGCTGGTGTCCAGTTCTACCGGCACCACCAGCGGTACAGTAGCTGCGGCTACGCCTGTTTTGTTGCCTTTAGCGGTGAAACTGGGCTGTGATCCAGCTTTGGTAATGGGCGCCATTGTCAGCGGCGGATTTTTTGGCGATAATTTGGCGCCAGTAAGCGATACGACGATTGCTTCAGCCACCACGCAGGAAACAGAAATCATCACCGTCGTGCGTTCCCGCTTTAAATATTCGGTGATTGCTGGCATTTTGGCAGCACTGTTGTTTATCTGGCAGGGAGTGCGTACCACAGAGCTGGTGGCAAGTGTAGGTGCCTTGGATTCCAGCGGCTTATGGGGATTGGTACTGCTTGTTTGTCCGGTGTTATTGGTGGTCATGATGCTGCGAGGCAAGAATTTTATTTATGCTTTAATGTTTAATACCATATTAGCAGCGGTGCTGTGCGTACTGCTGGGAAAACTGCGTTTTGCCGGTTTTTTTGACGCGGAAGGCGTAGTGGCGCAGGGATTAGGTAATTGTATGAATGCGGCGGTGCTGTGTATGCTGATTTTTATGATTATTCAGATTTTAAAAGTCAGCGGCGTATTTGAGAGCATTGCAGTAGCTGCTATTGCAAAATGCCGCACCTATAAACAGGCGGAAGCTATCGTAGGCTTTTTGGCCATGCTGGGCTCGGCTATGATGGGCGGCGCTACCTATTCCATTTTGTTATCCGGCGGCTTAGCTCGTAATCTATTAAAAAATTTCCATGTGGATCGGGCTAGAGGGGCTAATATTTTAGATGGTCTTGCCTGCGGAACGGCGGGGCTGTTGCCCTATGGCGGCGCGGTGCTGTACGCGGTGTCCTGTGCTGCGGCAACTGGCATGGTGGATGGCGGCTTCACTGCATTTGATTTTATCCCGTATACGTATCACTGCATGTTGCTGATTGTCGTTTACTGGATTGCGATTCTATCTGGTTTTGGGAAAAAATTTGAACGCTGATCTAGAAAATCCTATAGCATAGAAAAGGTCTGTGCCGGTTTCACCAAGCCGGTACAGACCTTTTATCCTTTTTATAGAGGGTTGAGTCGTCATCGCCTTTAGCGGTAAAGCGAATTATTTATGACAACAAAAACAAGCCATAGATTCCACCGTTTGCACGGTTGCTTCAGTGAATAAATAATCCAGCCGCTTTTGCAGACTGTCCGCCGTTTCAAAGGGCGGCGTGAAAAAGCCCTTGGGTGCGTAAAGATGACGAATCCACCAATCGGTGCGTTTATTTTGGCCCTTAACGTAGAAGCAGCCGCAGAAAATGCCGCCTGGCTTTAAAATGCGCAGGATTTCTTTATAGGCCGCTTTTTTATCAGGAAAGGCATGAAAGCCATTCAGGGACAGCACCAAATCCAAGCTGTCGTCTGTCATAGGCAGTTGGCTCACATCACCTTGCAGAAAGGTGACATTGGACAGCCCCATGGCTTGCGCCCGTGCCTGCGCCTTTTGCATCATAGCTGCAGAGTAATCCAGACAGGTAATCTGGGCTTGGGGCAACTGCTGATAGATGGGCATGGTCAAAATGCCGGTGCCGACCGGAACCTCCAGCAAGGAGCCGGAAAAATCGGCGGGAATGCCAGAAAGCGCCAACTCTAAATAGCGATTATTTGTGTGTGTGTCCATATTCCACACCAGTTTGCAAACCGCCTTACCGGGCAGCGTGGAGCAGGTAATCATGCCGTCATAAAAGGTCGCTTCGTTGCCCAATGCGCGGTAGGCTTGCGCGATTGCTTCATGTCTGTTCATAGGCTACGCTTCCTAATAATCGGTGACAGTGTAGCCGGCTCGGCTGATACTAGTGCGGATTTCGTCTTCACTCAGCGGTTGTTTCATGTGCACGGTAGCCGACTTGTCTTTCAAATCCACCTGAGCCCATACGCCTTCTTTCTCATTGAGCGCATTTTCTACCCGCAGCTTGCAATGGCTGCAGGTCATACCGTCTACGCCGACTTTGACGCAGTACGGGTAATGTTCTGCATGCTTATCCTGCACGCGGATTTTTTTCTCCTCGTCGCCACCGGTACCGCAGCAACCGTGAGAAACATTTTTCATGTAGCTTTTGACGCCGTAGACGCAGATTGCCACCAAAATCAGCACAATGATTACATTTGCCATTTGAAAACCTCCATCTCGAATATTATTTTATAGCAATGATGCTTAGTTGAAACTAACTATGGAACAAGAAAAGACATTAGACAGATGAATTCCTTTGCAAAAAAATGCAGGGAACAGTTCACATAAGTTTATTTTTATTATTTATGAGTTAGGATTCTAGATATATGCTACTGCAAACTGGGCGGTTTGTCAAGAAAGGGATTGCAAGTGAAAAATTTGGGGATATTGCGATTTTGTGCGTGAAAGCGGTTTTTTCGCAAATCATTACAGATGGAAAATCAAATGGGTTGTTGTGAAAGGGATAGAAAGTGTTTCACGTGAAACATTTTTTCTATCCCTTATGCTGCGTTGCAAAATGTTTGCCGGTTATCCTTCAGCATAAATATTTTTCAAAAAGGGGACAGATGCGCAAAATGGTAGTGGCAAACCAACTGAGCAGGAAGGTCAGCAGCGCTACCGTTGGCACCGATAAAATCGTAGGCGCGAAAAACAGAGCGTCTACGTTGCAATGCTGCAGTACAGCCAGCACAAAGGGATGAATGAGATAAATGCCTAGACTATTTTCTACCAGCGTACCGATCATAGCCTGACAGCGCTGCAGCAAATGGGGAATTTCATATTGATAAAAGAGAAAAACGGCCATAGTCAGGGTTAAGGTATTCAGGGTAAAGGGATTATAATAGCCGAAAGCGATGCCATCGGTTAAGGCTTTGTGATAGCTGGCAAAAACGGTAAAGGTCAATCCGCCAACTCCCGCCAGATAGCAAAGCAGGCGCATTCGTTTGCTGACAGTTGTGGTGCGCAAGAAATAGCCTAGTAAGAAATAACCGGTGAAGCCTGCGGTAAAGGAAAAATACATGGATATGCGAATCGTTTTTGCCCAGCGCCAGGGCAATACGGGCAGGATTACAGTAAAACAGAAACACAGTGCCAGGAAGTACAGCAGCAAGCTGCGGTCGGCAGCGATTTTACGCAGAAAAGGCAGCAGCAAATAGAGCCCCAGCAGCATGTAACAATACCAGAGATGATAGTGTCCAGATTGCAGTGAGATGGATACAGTTTGCCAGTTGATAGTGCCGCCACGGTAGAAGGTCCAAATGATATCGTGCCAGGTAGCGTAGAAGAAGGTCCAGAACAGCAAAATGAACACAAGCTTTTTGCAATAACGCTGGAATATTTGTGGCAGTGAAATCTGTTTGGCAGGGTGCAGCAAAAACATACCGCTCAGCATCACAAAAATAGCAACTGCCGGGCGGGCGAAACTGTCATATACATGAAAGACAAACCAGTCACTAGAAGTAACAGGCAATACATTCCAGTATTGAGCCGATACATGCAGCAGTATCACCATAAATGCAGCGCTGATTCGCAATAAATCGGCGTAATGAATTCGTTGAAGCATAAAGTTTCTCCTTGATATTCTATAATTACAAAACTACAATTCATTGTAACACATGAAGTTATTTTGCACAAGTAAAATATTTTGAAACTGCAGAATTTCATGGCCAGCGGCTGTATGTTTTTGGAGTGTCTTTTAAGTTGTCCTTCAAAACGGCAAAAAGAAACCGTCATGGCAAACGGTGTGAGTCCATTTTGCCATGACGGTTTAGAATAAATTGTGAATACATAAATAAGAACAAGGATAGCGCATTTATACGGCGCTTAATTTTAACTGCTGCTTGATATAATCGGACACTTTTTCCAGTGGAATTTCCAGCGCTATGGATAATTCTTCCCGCAACAATTCTTCAGCCTGTTTGCGGTATTGGGTGTCGGTTTTTCCCGCTGTTTTCCCTTTTTCATTGAGAACGCGGGTTTTTTTGTTGATATTTTTGATTAACTGAACCAGTGTGGCACAGTCATGGGTTTGCAACAAGGATTTATAATGCTCGGCTAACGCTTTCTGGTCCTTGCTGAAATTGGGACTTTCTTTAATAGAGGGAATGGAAGCGATTAGCTCCAAAGCCTGCTCTTTGCTGATGACAGGACGCATAAATACTTTGGTATCTACTGGAATATAAATGGTTCCAGCGCCGCGGATTGGGGTGAGATGATAATACAGCACATCCTTTGCTGCAGCTGGGAAATCGTCTGGAATGCCGATTTTATCAATGCGGCAGACACCAGTACTGCGGTATACAATATAATCTCCTTTTTGAAACATGGTGAATCCTCCTTTGTCTGAATTGTTGCAAATGACTTATGTGCGGGAAAGCAGTCACCGAAAATCAAAGGGCTGTCGCAGCAATGGTTGCGACAACCCCTTGGCAAAGGCAACAAAGTCTTTCTATAGAAGTAGCAAGTCATATGAGTATCGGTTGAAAAACGCCAAAATATGTTTATTTTTATTATAATATTTTTTCGGGCTTTTCATAAGAGGAAACCAGTTCATTTAGTACATAAAATTATTTAATAGGAATAAATAAGTGAGCAAAGAAAGGACTTGTTATCGCCGTACAATGCGAATTTCCTGACCGGATTGGGCATCTACAAAGACAGAGAAAGTTTCTTCTACAACAGTGCCGCGTACCTCATAAGTTAGAATTTCGTTGATGCTGTATTCATCGGTAATCAGTGCCAGTTGGACACGTTCTACTTGAAAGTTGGGATTCATATTGGTGAGGATTTGCTCTTTACTAACAGTAGGCGTGGGCAACTGCCGTTGATAATGGCGGGTCGCGTAACTGGTTTGGTCATAATTTAAAATGGAATTATCATCTAAGGCAATTTGAATTTTGACCATGTCAGAATAAATATAGATGTCATTCATTTTCGGCACGAAGGTTAAATCGGCTACGCGGTCATCGGTAATACTGTCTACACAAGCCATATCGGTAAAATGCAGCTCTTGCAAAAAGGATAGTGCCTGCTCTGTAGCTTCTTGGGTATTATACTGGGCGGCTCCAATATCTCTGGTCTGATAAAATTGCAGCACCTGACCGCCTTTTTGGCTAACCTCTACATAAAGCACTGTATCCTCCGACTCGTTTTGATAGCGCACACCATAAATGGGGATTTTGGCATTTTGAGAAGAAAATTCAACCTGACCTTGACTATGGGCAATTTGCAGCGCATCTAAAAAAGTATCGGCAGCCGTTACTGCTTCTATCTGGGTGATTTGTTCGCCGGTGATTGCACGGGGCTCCGGTTCAATTTTGCGCACCCCTTCTTCAAATTTTAATTCGGGAAAGGCATGTACCTGGGATTCGATGCTGCGAAAGGTAGTATTGACGACGTTTTCTTCATCTTCCAGCGATAACTCGGTAAGCCGCAGGTTTTGGCTCAAAATTTTGCTGCCCAATTCATCCAGCTCGGTTTGCACCACACGGGAACGACGGTAGAACTCTTCCAGTTGATTCCAGTCCTGTTGAGACAAGGGCTTTTGCTGCAATACATTTTTGCGCAGCAGATAGTAGCTGTATTCGGCCACGTCGTTCAAGAGCAAATCGGTGCTTTCCAGTTCGTGCATGGCTACAGGCAAGCCCCCTAAATAATTGACGGCGCTGTAGACCTCTCGCCATAGGCTGGATAAGCCCAACAATAACTGTTCCTGGCTGGTGGTCACTAGAAGCTGCGCCAACTGACCGTTCATAGCCTGAATGGAATCGGATAATTCTCCGAAGTTGCGCTGATATTGGCCTTCTGCCTGGTAGGCGATGGTTTGCTGTTGCTGCTCTAAATCGTTGAGTTTTTGATTATACCACCAGGCGCCGCCGAAGAGCAAAAGCAGCAAAATACCGATGCTAAACAGTAAAAAGTAATTTTCTCGTTTCATAACTCACACTCCAAACACATGCTTACCGATTTGGGTTACGATTGTGCGGGACCAGATCCATTTGCTGGTGGCTGTGGCAGGATTCCAGTAATACAGAGCGCCATAGGTGGGGTCCCAGCCATTGATAGCGGCTTTGGCTGCATTGATAGAGGTTTGATTGGGCTCCATGTAATATTGTCCATCGCGGACAGCGTCAAAGGCGCCGGGCTGGAAGCATACGCTGTAAACACTGTCAGGAAATTTTTTGTCCTTGACCCGGTTGAGAATGACAGCGCCCACCGCTACTTGTCCCACATAGGATTCGCCGCGGGCTTCGCCGTAAATCATTTTGGCCAGTACCATCACGTCGTTTTGACTGTAGGTGCCGCTGGCTGCGGACACCGTTTGCTGCTGCGGGGTGGGAACCATTACTAGAAGTGTAATGCAGAGCAGGATAGAAACTAGCTTGCAGACGATTTTATGTTGTAAAAATGAATACATCGTTTATCCCTCCTGTTTTTCACTAGTATGTGAAAAGTGGAAGGCGTTCATACGGCAATTTCAGCAAATTTCCAGCTGCGGTTTCATCTGTTTTTCCGATTGCTGGAAAAGCAGTACAACTGAAATGGTTTGGCGAGGCGTTTTCCATATTTGGGTATGGTTTGCGTGTAGAAGCTTTATGAAAAATAAAAAATTCCGGCAAAATCCAGGATACAGAGGTGATGGTGGAATGTTACCGGAATGCGGTGCGGCAATCTACGGGGTAATAATCACAGGGGTACCGATGGCAACTGCTTCAAATAGCTGCTCTACATGAGCATTGTGCATACGAATACAGCCGAGAGAGACTGCGCTGCCGATAGCGTGGGGCTGGTTGGTGCCATGAATGCCATAACCAGGGCGATTGAGTCCCAACCAGCGGCTGCCAAAGACGCCGGAATCGGGGAGGATTTTTTTATTGATGATATGCCAGTTGCCTACAGGCGTAGGCGTTTGACTTTTTCCAATGGCGATGGGAAACTGATAGCGGAGTTTATGGTCCTGATAAAGAGAAAGCTGGCGCTGCGCCAGCTCAATAACAATATAAGGCTGTGGCATAGGTGTTACACCTCATCTACATGAAAATTTTTCTCTGTAGTATATGCGATGCACAGCGCGGAGGTGTGCTTTTACGATAAAATGGTAATTTCATCGCTGGCTTTGGCAGTACCCGATTGCAGAATTTTGACGAAAATCCCTTCTCGGGGCATGACGCAATCTCCTGCTGTTTGACGGATCGCGCAATCCTGATGACAGGTTTTGCCGATTTGCGTCACCTCGGCCAACGCTGTGCCAATGCGCAGCTTGGTGCCGGGCTGTAGCTGGTACAGAACAATTCCTTTTGTGAGGATATTTTCCGCGAAATCACCGGGTTTTAGTTGGAGAGAAATTTTGCTTTGCAGATTATCTACACTTTCCTGGGCCAGCAATGACACCTGGCGGTGCCATGGACCGGCATGGGCGTCGCCCACAATTCCCCAATCGGCCTGTAGAGAAATTTGTTCTACCGGATGCTTTTGCACACCTTTTTGTTGGCTGATACAGACAGCTAAAATAGTTGCCATAGACGGCTCCTTTCCGCGAAATACGGCCATAAATCCTAGCCGTATGCTATGTTTTATCATAGCATATACTGGCGGCGGGAAAAAGTCAAGGCTTTTCTTGCTGGCGTTGCAGCTAGGCGGCGGTGGTCTGTTGTGGTATAATCAAATAGTGGAGGTGGCAAGATGATTATTAAACTGATTCAGCCAAAAATGCAGATGCGGCCTATGGATACCGGACTGAAGACCCGTATGGCGCCGTCGTTGGGGCTGCTGACAATCGCGCAGCTCTTGTATCGCGAACATACCATAATTTTGAAAAATGAGAACATAGAAGAAATAGACTACGAGGCGCCGGTGGATTTGGTAGGGATTACGGTTACTGTAGATGTAATGAATCGAGCTATCGCCATTGCTCAGCGATTTCAGCAGCGCAAAATTCCGGTGGTAGCCGGAGGCATTCACATTACAGCCTTTCCAGAGCAGGCACAGCACTATTTTGATGTTGTCTGCATTGGCATTGCAGAGAAGACGTGGCCCCATATAGTGCGGGATTTTCAACAGGGTGCGCTGCAAAAAATTTATCACTGTCAGGAGCCGGTTTATCCGTAGGATTTGGTAGGGTCGGCTTATCATCTGATTGATAAACGTAAATATTTGTACAGCAATATTGTCAGCACCAGCAGAGGCTGTCCATTTCGCTGCGATTTTTGCTATAGTGCAGCCTATCGGCATGTTTATGTAAATCGGGAAATTGCTGCTGTATTAGAGGACATTCGGCAAATTGGCAAAGAGCATATTATGTTTATTGATGATAATTTTATTGGAAATCCAGCCTGGACATTGGAATTTGTGCGCGCCTTAAAGCCGCTGGGTTTGAAATGGAATGCTGCGGTATCAGCCAACATTGGAGAGATGCCGGAGCTATTGGATGAGATGAAAGCGGCTGGCTGTCAAAGCTTGTTTATTGGTTTTGAGAGCATTAATGACGCGCCTGTGTCCGATGTGCATAAAGTACAAAATCATGTGGAGCGATTTGATGCGTTTGTAGATGCGTTGCATCGGCGGGGAATTATGATTAATGCCAGTTTTGTATTTGGTTTGGATGGCGATGATGTGACAACCTTTGCCCGTGCTTTGGATTGGATTGTGGAACATCGAATTGAAACCGTTACCTCTCATATTTTGACGCCCTATCCGGGAACAAAGGTATATGAGGAATTTGTGCAGCAAAATCGTATCACTACATTGGATTATGCCCAGTATAATACGGCCCATGTGGTGTTTCAGCCTAAGAATATGACTGCGCAGCAGCTCTATGATGGGTACATTCAGATTTACAAGGATATTTACAGCTTTAAAAATATTCTTCGCCGTATGCCGGAAGCTCCGGAACAGAGAGTTCCTTATTTATTGTTTAATCTGTTGTATCGAAAATTCGGAAAACTGACCGACCAGTTATGTCAGATGGCCAGTTATGAAAAAATAGGATGGATTGCTGAAAAGTTATCTTATAAATTGTGATAGAGAGGAAGCGTTGGGATATGAAACGCCTGGAACAGCAGTTTCAGTTTATCTTAGAAATTGATAAAGCCAAACGAATTAGCCGGCAAACCTATTGCACAGATGGTGTGACCAAAGAAAATGATGCAGAGCATGGCTGGCATGCAGCGTTGATGGCCATTTTGCTCAGCGAATACGCCAACGAGCCAATTGATGTATTGAAAACAGTGACCATGTTGTTGATTCATGATATTGTGGAAATTGATGCAGGGGACACTTATGCCTATGATGAAGAAGGCATTGCCACCCAAGCGAAGCGGGAGCAGCAGGCGGCCCAGCGCATTTATGGATTGCTGCCAGAGGAACAGGGAAATCATTTGCTGAATTTGTGGCGGGAATTTGAAGCAGGAGAAACTGCAGAGGCCAAGTTTGCCAAAGTGATGGACAGAGTGCAGCCTATTATGTTGAATGCAGCCACTGACGGCAAAGCCTGGCAGGAGCATCAGGTGCAGCTTCGCAAAATTCTAAATCGCAATGAAAAAACAGCAGAAGGTTCCACTGTTTTGTGGGAATATGCGTTGCAGAAGTTTATCTTGCCCAATGTGGACAGCGGTAAGATTTTGCATGATGGGGAGAGAGAATAGGTTTGTTGTATGGCTGATGCTGGATAAATGAAAGAACAAGAGTAGTTCGGAACAAAAGGTGTGATGTGTTATGAAATTGGAATGGATACGTTGTTTTATTGCGGTAGCGGAAAATGGTTCGATAAATAAGGCGGCTGAAAAGTTATATTTAAGTCAGCCAGCCGTTACAAAAATGATGCAGGCGTTGGAAAGAGAACTTGCGATAGAGCTATTACAGCGTAGAAAAACCGGTGTGGCTTTAACGGCTCATGGGGAACTGTTTTTACCTTACGCTAAAAAAATTTTACGAGAATATAATATATATTTAACAGAAAAAAAGAAAATAGAAAATCAGCATCAGATTGCTATAGAAAAAATTGAATTGGTCATTTCATCTGTTATCATGCAAACCTATTATAAGACAATTGAAAAAGCTATGAAGAATGCTTTTCCCAGTTTAAAAATATATTTTGTTGAGGCTGATGCAGAAACCGCTTTTCCACTTGGTTCTGTAAAGAAGGTATGAAATAGAAACGAATAAGCATCAATAAAAATACAAAGAAA
>CABQBF010000039.1 GCA_902462325.1 uncultured Peptococcaceae bacterium | reverse complement strand
AATGAAATCGCGGTCGCTGACGCCGTCCATAGAATTAAGGCAAACGGTATCGAAGCCCAATTCTTCCGCCACCATTTCTCTATCCAGCGGGAAGGTGGTACCGGCCAGCGCACCGGAGCCTAAAGGCATCACGTTCATCCGCGCCCGACAGTCCTCCAGACGGGTGATGTCCCGCTTGAACATTTCCGCATAGGCCAGCATGTGATGGGCAAAGGATACCGGCTGCGCCCGCTGTAAATGGGTATAGCCCGGCAGAATGGTTTCCTTGTGTTCCTCGGCAATGTCCACCACCGTTTTCATCAGCTCCAGCAGCAAATGATGGGTGTTTTCGATTTCGTGGCGCAGGTACATGCGCACATCCACCGCCACCTGATCGTTGCGGCTGCGGCCGGTGTGCAGCTTTTTGCCCACCGCGCCGATTTTATTGGTCAGCAGCACTTCCACATTCATGTGAATGTCCTCGGCAGACGGGTCAAAGGTGACCTGCCCCGCTTCAATCTCTGCCATAATTTCATCCAGACCGCTGAGAATCTGCTGCGCTTCTTCCTCTGTCAGCACGCCGATTTTTCCCAGCATACGGGCGTGGGCCTTGCTGCCGGTAATGTCCCATTTGTATAATTTCTGGTCAAAGGAGATAGAGGAATGGAAGTCCTCTACCAGTTTGTCAGTATCCTTACTGAACCGACCGCCCCATAATTTTGCCATTGTTGTTCCTCCTGTTTTTTCTTTTTTATTTTTTGCTTTTTGGTTCTTTTTATTTGTTACAGTTCGGTTTTTTTGCTACACATCGATTTTTTCTTTTTGCTACCCTTCGCCCGTTCCTCCGTGGCTCTGGACAAATCTTTGTCTGTCTGCGCCGCTTTGGACTACGTCCAGCTTTGCAGACATCCTGCAGATTTCTCCATCCCAAGTCGGAATTTTGGCGAAGGTAGCGGTGGTGTGAAACCCATAGAAGGGTAGAAAGTGCTTTGTTCCTGTCTGTATGCTGTGCGGCAGATACGTTGTAGGGGCCGTTGCCCTCAACGGCCCGCTGGCCGTAGGCCAGTGAAATTGAGCAACGGCAGCGTGGATGTGCAACCCATAGAAGGGCAGCAAGTGCCCTTTTTGTCATCCAGCGCCCCCTTTTGTCATCCTGAGCGAAGCGAAGGATCTTCCCTCCGGTATTAGGCTTCGGAAGACCCTTCGACAGGCTCAGGGTGACAAAGCGGTTCTATCCCTTGGAAGATGCTTCGACAAGCTCAGCATGACAAGACCGGCTCAGCATGACAAAACAACGACGTCAGAGACGAAAAAGGCCAGCGTAAAGATGTCGATGAATCACCGACTCCTTGTCCAGCGTATATCATTACGTAATGCTTCGTGATAATTGGCTGGTAGGTGGGCGATTTGCCCAGTCATTGTTTCACCGACTGTTGGAATTGAAAATGTTTCACGTGAAACATTTTCTACTCCAAATTTTCGTCTTTTTCCAGTAGTTTCTGTATTTTGCGCTCTAATAGGGGGGTGCAAAATACAGGAAAAAGTCCGGTTTTCTGCTCAACCATCAGGGTTACGGAAGATTTAGAATGACTGGCGAAAAATAATTGCTCCAACAGGTACACGATGCCGTTTTTCGTTTCAACCTTTCCGCTATTTTCCTTAAAATTCTCCGACTTGTACCCCATCATGCAGCCCTGGAAAAATGAAATCGCCGATAAAAACTCCCCGGATGGGGCGGCGATTCGCCTCCCCATCTGCCATAAACAACTGTTGTCAACAATCCATACATCATGTTTCGCGGCTGGGCCGCAGCGCAAGGTGGTCTGTTTTCTACAGTCTTGCGCCGATTTTGGCGCGGTTCTCCTGCTCTCTGGTTTCTGCTTCCTGTTCCGCTTCTTCAGCGGTGGCAAAGGTGTCCATGCGCAGTAAAATCACGCAGTCGCTGTCCTTGATAAATTGCTCCTGCGCTGTGTATTCCCCGCAAGGGATTCCCATCCAGCCATCGCCCATTAAATCCATGGTTTCCGCAGACAAAATATAGCTTTTCCCTGCTTCCAGCGCCATTGACTTGGTATTGTCCTGTCCCCAGAAGCCGGAGGCCCAGCCAAATTCCTTGTCTTTACATTCGGGAAAAGCAACTTGTATAGCCGGACTACCTTTGCTATATCCATTTTTCTCTGCTTTCAGCATTTCCCATGTAATCTCTGGAGAACCATCGTCGTTCTTTCCCTGTTTATGGGCAATATACAGCGTTTCCAGCGTATCAGTACCTCCATAGGCCGCTATATTGGCCTCCACCAATTCACCGTACTTCCAGATTTCCCGCTGCCAAAGAAATCCCTGCACATCCTGCCGGAAGGAAAACTCCAACACGCCAACGGTATAATCCCCCAGCGCGGCAATCTTCTGTTCTCTGTCGCTTAACTGCACGCCTCGCACCGTAGACTTGCTGACCGCGCAGCCAGTCAGACACAGCGCCAAGATGCAGCAGAGCAATACTATTTTTCGAGCAGTATGTTTCATAAAAAACCCTCCCAGGCAGTTTCCAAATACGAAAATCGACAAGACTGCAAATTGTTTCGCCAAATAAGGCGGCTTTTGCAAAAACAATTCTGTTATTCAGAAAAAAGATAGGCTTTTACCGCTTGCTGCAAAGCTGCTACCCGCTTCGCCGCTTCTTCCATGCTGCTCCCTTTCAGCGAGTAATAGAATTTGATTTTGGGCTCGGTGCCGGAGGGGCGCACAGCCATCCAGCCGCCTTCGGCAAAGAAATATTTCAGTACGTTGGCTTTGGGCAGTCCGTCTAAGCCTTCTTGATAGTCTTTGACCTGAGCGATGGCCTGTCCACCCAATTGGGTCGGCTGGTTTTGCCGCAAATCGGCCATGATGGCGGCAATGCGCTGCTGTCCGTCGGAGCCAGGCAGGGTGAAGGAATCCAGCGCTTCTTTGTAATAGCCGTGCTGTTGGTACAGTTCTTCCAGCCGTTCCAGCAGGGTTTTACCCTGGGCTTTCTGATAGGCGGCCATTTCGCAAATCAGCATAGAAGCCACCACAGCATCTTTATCCTTGGCGTGGTTGCCCACCAGATAGCCGTAGCTTTCTTCATAGCCCATAATAAAGGTGTGGTCCTGCTGCTGGTCAAAGCCAATCATTTTTTCGCCGATATACTTAAAGCCGGTCAGCACATTCATCACCGTTGCGCCGTGGGCTTGGGCAATGTCGGCGCCCAGCTCGGAGGTCACGATGGTTTTGATCACCACCGAGTTTTCGTCCAATTCTTTCTGGCTCAACACATAATCGGCCAGCAGCGCGCCGGTCTGATTGCCGCTCAGCAGCACAAACTGCGCGCCGTCCCACACGGCGATGCCTACTCGGTCGCTGTCGGGATCGGTACCCAGCACCAAATCGGCGTCAATCTGCTGCCCGTAAGCGATAGCCAGTTGCAGAGCGTCTTTTTCTTCTGGATTAGGCGAGCGCACGGTGCTGAAGGCACTGTCCGGCTCCCGCTGGCTTTCCAGCACGTAAATCTGGGTAAAGCCGTCCTTATCCAGCACCGCAGTCACCGGAACAAGACCGGTGCCGTGCAGCGGCGTATAGACCACCTTCAAAGCCTCTTTGGCGGCTGTATCCTGTAACAACGCTTGCTGTAAAACGGCCTTCTGAAAGGCCATGTGATATTCGCTGCCGATTTCATGGTACAAGTCCTGCTGGCAAGCGTCGTCATAATTCATTAATACGGGCAACTGGTCTAAATCCTGATAGAGATTGATTTTCTCCAGAATTTCCTCCGCCGCCTGCCCGGTAATCTGGCAGCCGTATTCGTTGTACACCTTATAACCGTTGTATTCCTTGGGGTTATGACTGGCGGTAATCACCACGCCGGCCACCGCCTGCCGGTAATTGACCGCAAAGGATAGCTCCGGCGTTGGACTCAGGCGGTCAAACACATAGGCCCGAATGCCAAAGGAATTCAGCGTCAGCGCCGTTTCTTGAGCGAAGCGCTGGGAATTGGCGCGGCTGTCATAGGCGATGACCACACCGCGCTGCATCGCCTCTAAGCCATAGGTAGACAGCAGATATAGGGCCAAACCGGCAGTGGCCCGCTGCACCGTATAAATGTTCATGCGATTAGTACCTGCGCCCATAATACCCCGCAAGCCGCCGGTGCCGAAGGTTAAATCCTGATAAAACCGCTCGTAAATCTCTTTGTCATCGTCTGCAATGGCCTCCAGCTCCTGCCGCAGTTCCGGCTCCAACTGGTCAAACCCACACCACGCCTGATAGCGGGTGCGATATTCTAACTTTTCCATGCACAACACGCTCCTTGATTTTTTATATAATTTTTTGCTGCAGTTCGATTTTTTCTTTTTGCTACACTTCGTTTTTATTTGCTACCCTTCGCCCGTTCCTCCGTGTACCCGACTAGAAAAGCGTCGGGCATCGGACGCCGCCTTGTCTGTGCAGCTTTGCCGGACTAGCTACGCTGTCCGTCACGCTTTGCACAGCCTGCAGCGCTATCCGCCCCAAGTCGGAATTTTGGCGAAGGCAGCGGGAGAGTTTTTAAGCCCATAAAAGGGCAGAAAGCGCCTTTTTTGTCATCCTGAGCGAAGGGCGTCAGCCCGTAGTCGAAGGATCTTCCCTCCGGTGTTAGGCTTTGGAAGACCCTTCGACAAGCTCAGGGTGACAAGACCGGCTCAGCATACCAAAACAACGATGCCAGAGACGAAAAAGGCCAGCGAGAATTTGTATTCTGTGCGGCAGATAGTTTGTAGGGACAGATGCCGCTAGCGCGCATAAAGCGCGATTTTCTGCGCGAATGCGCTGAAAGCTGTCCGCTGGCCGTAGGCCAGTGTTTGGCTAAAGATAACGGAAAATGTGAAAACCATAGAAGGGCAGCGAGTGTCCGTTATCGTCATTCTGCGTACCGCACCAGAAATGCGTGCGGCATCGAAGAATCCCCCTTCCGGTACTATTGCTTCATATCTGTTTAGCATGACAAAGCATCAGGGTTCTTTCTGCCGGTCTATGGGGTTAAAATCTCCCACACCGTCTTCGCCAAAATTCCGACTTGCGCCCCACCAGAAAAGCGTGGGGTGTGGACAATGACGATGGTTGTCCTGGCTGTGGCAAACGCAGTTTGACAAAAGCGGACAACCGAGGAAATGTCCAGAGCCACGGAGGAACGGGCGAAGACGGTAAAAAAATACGAAGGACGGTAAAAAATTACAAACGAATTCAAAAACAACACTGTCCAATGATAACGCATGGCTAAGACGCCGGATTTTTCACGCAGAGCAAGGCGGCTTTCAAATTCGCGCAGCGTGGCGTACTAATGGTACGCGAGCAAACGAATTTGAAAACAACGCAGCTATTCGTGAAAAAGACCAGTCTTAGTAGGCGTTCTTATTGATAAACCCCTTAAACACCGTCCACAATATAATCCGCAGGTCGAAGGCGAAGGTCCAGTTCTCGATATAATACAAGTCGTGGTTAATCCGTTCTTCTATGGAGGTATCGCCGCGCAGGCCGTTTACCTGCGCCCAACCGGTGATGCCGGGCCGCACTTGATGTTTAATCATGTAGCGGGGCACTTCTTCGCGGAACTTTTCTACAAAGAAGGGCCGTTCTGGCCGCGGGCCTACTACCGACATATCGCCTTTCAGCACGTTAAAAAACTGGGGCAGCTCGTCGATGCTGGTCTTGCGCATGAACGCTCCCCATTTGGTTTTGCGCGGGTCGTCTTTGGTGGTCCACTGTTCCCGTTCTTCTTCATCGGTCTGCACATGCATGGAGCGGAACTTATACATCATAAAGGGCTTGCGGTTCAGGCCCACCCGCTCCTGATGAAAAATAATCGGCCCCGGCGAGGTCAGCTTAATCATCAGCACCGAAAGCAGCATCACCGGCGAGGTAATCAGAATGGCCGCTGAGGCAAAGGCGATATCAAAGGCCCGTTTCAAGCCGCTTTTGAACCAGTTGTCCAGCGGCACCCGACGGGTATCGATGACGGAAAGGCCGTCCAAATCGTCCATATAGGGCTGGGTAGGCACATATTTGTAGTAATAGGGAATGATGTTGCTCTTTACGCCGGCCTTTTCGCACTGGGCCAATATATAGCCCAAGTCCTCGGCATCCTCCGAGGTCAGCGCAATGATGACCAAGTCAAAATATTTATGCAGCAGCACGTCCACCAGATTCTCAATGCGGCCCAGCACCGGATAACCGCGGTATTCTTTGGCCGGCACAATCCAATTATCCAGAATGCCTTCTATGCGGTAGCCCCAGTGTTTATTTTTTTCTACCCGGCTGATAAAATCATCGCTGATTTCGTTGGCGCCAATAACCAGACAATGGCGCAAATTAAAGCCCTGCCGCCGGAACTGGCGCAGGATAATACGGATTGCCGAGCGCTCCAGCAGCATCAGCAGCACGTTGGTAACAAAAAAGATTGCCAACTGACCGCGGGAGAAATCCACAATTTTAAAGAAGAAAAAGGCTATCATCAGGCAGGCTAAGCCTAAGCCGTTGGCCTGCAAAATCTCAGTACATTCTTTAAACAGCGATTCCCGCCGCTTGGGACGGTAAAGCCCCATGCGGGAATACAGCACGCCGTAGAGCAGCACCGTACAGGCCACAATTTTCAGCATTTGCTCCTGGCTCAGCGACCTGGCGCCGTCCAACAGCACGAAGCGGCCCCAATAGGCAATGGCCATGGAGATGGCTACCAGGCTCAAATCCAGCACAATCTGCAGCCGGTTTAAATATTTTTGATTTTCTTTTATCATAGAAACCTGACAACTCCATTTCCATTACAATCACAACCCAATTAGAACCCCATTTTCGCACAAGGTAATCATTGGTCAATTTCCTACCGCCGAGGATAGTATCTGTTATGTCATTATAGCAAAAATACCGTCATAAGAAAATGAATTTCTTACAAATTACACAAAAAGGCAAAAATATTCTAAATGGCTTGACAAAAAATTCTTGTGGGTTTTATGATAGATGTATCGTTTTGTAAGGGGGAGTTTGACTATGGCCACACTGGCGCTTTTTACTGTTATTATGCTTTTTACTGTGATTATGTTTGTTACCATGACGATCTCCGGCGTTATCGGCTTTGCCGGCAATGTGATTGCCTTACCGCTGCTCAGTCAGATTTTAGATTTGTCCACAGCGGTGGCGGTGTTGGCCTTAAGCAGCTTTGTGCAAGCTGTTGTGCAGGCGGTGCAAAATCGAAAACGCATCCACTGGCGGGAATTGCTGATCATTGTCGGGTTTACCTGTATTGGCATGCCAATCGGTATCTTCAGTCTGCGGTATTTGCCGGAAACAGCGCTGAAGCTGCTGCTGGGGCTGTTTATTTTGGCAGTTTCGGCACTGCCCTTCCTGGTGCAGTTGATCCGGCGCGGCACCAGCGCCCCGCCGCAGGCTAAACCTTGGGATTGGCTCTATTTAATCGGCGGCGGCTTTTTCTCCGGCGCGTTTGCCTCAGGCGGGCCGCTGGTGGTCATCTATTGCACCCGTCACTTGCCCGATAAAGATGTCTTCCGCGGCACCATGTTCGCCAACGGCAGCTTCGCCATGGGCTTGGTGGCGCTGGAGCATTTTATGCAAAAACAATACACCGCCGATACGCTGTTGCTTACTGGCATCGCGTTGCTGGTGATGCTGGCCGCTGTGCGAACCAGCAGTTGGATTGCCCAACGGGCAGACGCCCGCAAATTTAACGTGCTGGTCAATCTGGCCCTGATGCTGGCCGGTATTATGCTGCTGGCACAGTCTGTGGCGCCAGCAGCATAATACCGAAAAGAATCCGTATTACAGTTTTACAGTTTCTTTCTCCCAGCATAGAATTATTCTGTTGTGAAATACCTCTAGTATCCTCGCTTACTTTATGCTATAATAGATACAGTTTCATAACAATAGCATAAAAAAGCTTTTATCAAGAGGAGGATTTTAAAATGAGACCAGATGAAATGATTTGTAATTGTAAACAGGTTTCTTATGGCGACGTAGCCGATGCGCTGCATCAGTTGGACCACTTTGACGACGTGTTAAAGAGCTTTGAAGAGGTTCAGGCTATCACCCACTGTTCTACCGGCTGCGGCGGCTGCCATGACAAAATTCTGGACGCCATCTCTGAAATTATGATGAAATAGATAAGCAGGGGTTTTTACACATAATCTTCCCCGGCTCCACTTGCTGAAAAGTTCCAGCAACCTTTGTACAGCTTTTTCAAGGAGGAATTTTTATGAATCAGGAAACAATCAATGTAATTAAAAGTACAGTTCCTGTTTTGAGAGAACACGGCGTTGCAATCACAACACGTTTCTACCAAAGAATGTTTGAAAACAATGCTGAAGTGGCTCCTATGTTTGATATGGCTCGCCAGAAAAACGGCGAACAGCCAAAAGCATTGGCTATGGCTGTGATGGGCGCTGCCGAAAATATTGAAAATCTTTCTGCAATTATGCCACTGGTACAGACAATCGGTGTGCGGCACGTGGCTTGCGGTGTAAAACCAGAGCACTATCCAATTGTCGGCGCCAATCTACTGGGTGCAATCAAAGAAGTGCTGGGGGACGCCGCAACAGATGAAATCCTGAAAGCTTGGGAAGAAGCCTACGGCGTGCTGGCTGAAATTTTTATTGCCGAAGAAGCAAAATTATACGCAGCACAAAAATAAACATATAACGTAAAGACTGCTGTTTGTTAAAAAACGCATAATTTGCATACAAAAGGCCGCTGTCTCACTTTTTGAGGCAGTGGCCTTCTTTCTATCGCTCGCTTGTTAAGAAAACATTAAGCTTCGCTCACCAACTCCACTTCGCCGTCTTTCAACAGCGCAATGCCGTCTTTGGTGACATCTACTTTCACCGTATCGCCAGCCTGATAGCGGCCCTGCAGCAAATCTTCGGCCAGTGGGTCTTCCACCAAACGCTGAATGGTTCTGCGCAGCGGTCTTGCACCGTAAGCTGGGTCGTAGCCTTCTTCCACCAGTTTTTCTTTGGCTTCCGGCGTTACTTCCATAGCGATTTCCTGTTCCTGCAGCCGTTTGTGCAAGTCCCCCATCATCAAATCGACAATGGACAGGATATGTTCTTTTTCTAAGGCATGGAACACGATGGTTTCATCAACACGGTTCAAGAATTCTGGACGGAAGGTTGCCTTCAAGGCATCCAGCACACGGGCTTTCATTTTATCATAAGCGGCCTTTTCTTCTTCTTTGCTGGTGTCAGCAGAGAAGCCCATGGTGCCTGCCGTTTTGATGTTGCTGGCGCCGATGTTGGAGGTCATGATAATGACGGTGTTCTTGAAGTCCACCGTACGGCCCTGGCTGTCGGTTAAACGACCGTCGTCCAGCACCTGCAGCAGAATGTTGAACACATCGGGATGGGCTTTTTCGATTTCATCTAGCAGTACGATAGAATATGGTCTGCGGCGAACGGCTTCGGTTAGCTGACCGCCTTCATCGTGGCCCACATATCCCGGAGGTGCGCCCACCAATCTGGATACGGCGTGTTTTTCCATGTATTCAGACATATCAATCCGCACGATGGCGTCTTCGTTGTCAAACAGCACTTCGGCTAAGGCCCGCGCCAATTCGGTTTTGCCAACGCCGGTAGGCCCTAAGAACAGGAAGGAGCCAATGGGCCGTTTTGGATTTTTCAGGCCGGACTGCGCTCTGCGCACAGCGCGGGAAACCGCTTTTACTGCTTCATCCTGGCCGATAACACGTTTATGCAGAATTTCTTCCATGTGCAGCAGCCGTTGGGTATCTTCTTCCCGCAGCTTGGTCACCGGCACGCCGGTCCAGTTGGACACAATATTGGCGATTTCTTCTTCGGTTACCACTTTGGTTTCCGTTGTGGTCTGGTTCTTCCATTCCTCGCTTAATTTGTTCAGCTCATCCCGTTTCTGTTTTTCCTGGTCGCGGTACTGGGCTGCTTTTTCATATTCCTGACTGATAACGGCAGCTTCTTTTTCTTTGCCTAACCGTTCAATTTCCTCTTCCAGCGCTTTCACATCTGGCGGAGCGGTATAGGTCTGCAGCCGTACCCGCGACGCCGCTTCGTCAATCAAGTCGATGGCTTTATCGGGCAGGAACCGGTCGGTAATATAACGGCTGGACAATTTGACTGCCGCTTCAATGGCGTCGTCGGAAATTTCCACATTGTGATGGGCTTCATATTTATCGCGAATACCCTTCAGAATGGCAATGGCGTCCTCCTGGGTCGGTTCATTGACCGTAATGGGCTGGAACCGGCGTTCCAACGCTGCGTCTTTTTCGATGTGTTTGCGGTATTCGTCCAATGTGGTAGCGCCAATGCACTGGATATCGCCGCGGGCCAGCTCCGGCTTCAGAATGTTGGCAGCGTCCAAAGCGCCTTCGGCAGAGCCGGCGCCAATCAGCGTATGCATTTCATCAATGAACAAAATCACATTCTGGTCGGCTTTTACCTCGTCCATAATTTTTTTCAGCCGTTCTTCAAAATCGCCTCTGTATTTGGAGCCTGCTACCAGAGAGCCCATATCCAACGCGATGATTTCTTTATTTTTCAACAGCTCCGGCACCTTGCCGTTTACAATACGCTGCGCCAGCCCTTCGGCAATGGCTGTTTTCCCAACGCCTGGTTCGCCCAGCAGCGCCGGATTATTTTTGGTACGGCGGCACAATACCTGAATCACCCGTTCAATTTCTGTATCACGGCCAATCACCGGGTCAATCTTGCCCTGCCGCACCATTTCATTTAAGTTGCGGCCAAATTCATCCAAGGTAGGACGGTTTTTGTTGCTCATGCCTTTTCCACTGCCGCCCACATTGGCTTCCATACTGGATGGACCGCCTAACAGCGCCATGACCTGTTTCCGCACCATATCGGGGTCTATATCCAATTCTTCCAGCACCTGCGAAGCTACGCCTTCGCCTTCCCGCAAAATGCCCAGCAGCAAATGCTCCGTTCCGATATAATTCACGCCCCAACGCACCGCTTCATCCTGCGCCAAAGCCAAGACCTTTTTCACCCGCGGCGTGATGGCGATTTCATTGCCCACCGGCGTATCGCCAGGCGAAAGCATTTTTAAAACAATGTCTCGCGTTTTCTGTAAATCCACACCCAGACCAATCAAGGCACGGGCCGCTACGCTTTCCCCTTCCCGCAGGATGCCTAACAGCAGATGTTCCGTACCGACAGCGGGATAGTTCATAGCGCGGGCTTCCTCCTGCGCATAGTAAATCACATGCTGTGCTTTTTCTGTAAAACGTCCATACATAACCTTCACCTTCCTAAATGAATCAATTTTATCTCTACTATAACCATCTGAAAATCAAATTAAACAAAGAGCAAACCGCTACTTATCAGGCACTAAATTTTTGCGGTTTTTAAAATAATGTATCCATTAATGTATCCATCTGCCACCTGTAGGCGCAGAAAAAATTTCGTAGAGCAAGGCAGAAAATCTAAAACAATCTAACCACTTTCTGCCTGTAAGGCGCAGAATTTTTTGCGGCTGACTAGGCGGCTTTTTGAAAAGTGCGACGACGTGTACAAGTGGTACACGAGGAGTGCTTTTCAAAAAACAACGACGTCAGGCGGAAAAAAGGCAAGCCTTATGCCAGAATGGAACGGATTTTCTCCGCCCGAAACACATCCCTCTCCCCATCATCCATAGCGCCGCCGTGCAGCACTTGCAGATAGCCAGGCTGGGCGTTGAGATACATCTGGTCAATCTGAGCCAAGGTCAACTGATTGAAATAGCCTAAGCTGTAACCCAGCCGCACCAGAGAAATCAGTTCCAGCGCTTCCCGCGAGCTCATATAACGGGCGTTGGCCAAGGTACCATAGGCTCTCCACACACGGTCCGCCAATTGCAGGCTGTTGTGTTCCTTCAGGAAATTGCGGGCATTGCGTTCTTCTTTAATAATCTGCTGGGCCACCGATTTCAGATTTGTTAAAATATCCTGTTCACTCTGACCGATGGTGCTCTGGTTGGATATCTGATACAAATCGCCCAGGGACTGACTGCCCTCGCCAAAGATACCACGGACAGTCATACCGAAGTTGCCCAACTGATCCAGAATGGATAGCCGCTTGGTTAACGCCAGCCCTGGCAGATGCATCATCACCGAAGCCCGCATACCGTTGCCTAAATTGGTGGGGCAACAGGTCAGATAACCCAATTTTTCATCAAAGGCATAATCAAAATAGCTTTCAATCTGGTCATCCAGCAAAGTGGCCTTCTGCCATAACTCCTGTAAATTTAATCCGGGCGCAAAGCACTGGATGCGCAGATGGTCCTCTTCATTAATCATAATACTGGTGCTGCCATCCTCATTCACAATCAGCCCCCGATGCTGATGATCGTCTTTGCTGTGTTCCGGACTGATTAAATGCTTTTCTACCAGCGCCTGCTTATCCAGCGGCGCCAAATCCTGCAAATCGTAGAACTTTAAGTTGCTGTGGTCTTTGCAGAAGGCGGACATATCGGCCAGCACAGCCTGCCCGCTTTGCTCGGTCTGCTTTAGTGGGAACGGATATTTAGAGAAGTTACGGGCCAGCCGGATACGGGTGCAAAGCACCACGTCTTTATCATCACCGGCCCCAATGGTCCAAGGGCTATTGTTACTTTTGATGAGATCCTTAAGCATTCTGACCACCCGCCTGTTCTAATTTTTTAATTTCGTCGCGAAGCTGTGCAGCCCGTTCAAAATTTTCTTCCTGAATGGCAGTTTGTAATTCCTGCCGTAATAAAACGGCTCTCTGTTTTTCCGCCAGCTTGGCTTCGCCACGCACTGGCACCTTACCGGTATGGCAGCTATTGCCATGAATTCTCTGAATTAAGCCTGGCATATAATCGGAAAAATAGTCGTAGCAGTTGCTGCAGCCTACCCGACCTAACCGGCGGAATTCTCCGGCTGTCATGCCGCATACAGGGCAGGCGTCATGGGCCGACATATTTTTCTGTACAAAGGGCTGAGACTGGTTATCCTGATTAAAGAAACCGCCGATAAAATCAGCCATGTTGAAATCAGGCATCAAACCCAAGGTTGGAAACGAACCAAACGGTTCTTTCAAATTATTAGCACACTGTTCACACACGTGCCGTTCTTCTTTATGTCCATTCACAATTTTTGTGTAATGGATAGTGGCAGGATTTTTTTTACATAATTCGCAATACATACTATCACCCCATCATAAAATTGATTGCGTCGGTTTGCAAGTTTTCTGGCCACCAGGCTCGATATAATACTGGCAGCCTGCTCGGCAGGATTGCCGGCAAATGAGTGGAATTGGCTGCTAACGCAGCGTCGCTAAGTATGGCGCATCATGTTCAACATGGCTAGCAAGTGCTGCATCATCGAAGCCCGCACTGTATCGCGCTGTCCTTTTTCCAGACCAGTTAAAACGCGATCCTTCAGCATACTGTTAAACAAGAGCATTTCCCGCTGGCTGATAACGCCCTGCTGATAGAGATACTCCGTCAACCCCTCGCTGTCGCTCTGGGTCAACATATCGCCTACCGCCTCTGTTAAGGCGTCCTGAATATCGTCATCGTCTTCCAACTGCAAGCTGACAATGCGGACAAATCCGCCGCCGCCCCGCCTGGTTTCCACCATATAGCCCTGCACCGGCGTAAACCGGGTACTGAGCACATAGTTAATCTGCGATGGCACACAATGAAAATATTCTGACAGGAAGTTGCGCTGAATTTCTACGACGCCAGCGCTTTCCTGTTCCAGCAGCGCTTTGATATATTCTTCTATTTGTTTGGACAAACTGCTCATATGTCCTCACCTCAACTGCTTACAATCTCTGGTCGGTTTTTTGACTTTCCCTGACCTTGGTTATATTATATCCAGCACACCCTGTTTTATGCAAAGGTCAAAGTAGGTTAAAAAATAAAGATAAAATGAGAAAAAATAAGTTAATTAAATATAATTAACTTTATTTAAAAATAATCCATAAAAATCAAAATTTTTAATAAAATCAAAGAAAACCTCATTTTTAAGCCATTTTTCTTTGAAATTATTTTTACTTTATATTTCATTTTTCAAAAAAGGTCAAATTTTTTCTTTGTTTTTTGACCTTGGCTGTCAATAGCTTCGCTTCCTCACTGTGTTTCCAAATCATTTTTCATATTCCGCCAATATTCCCCAGGAAATAATTTAATTTGCGTTGGACGAGAAAATTATCTATAATAGAAACCATCTCACAACCATATCATAAATCGACGAAAGGAACTGCGTTATGACACAGAAAAAACAAAATAAAACCATCTTTTTATGCGCGGCTCTATTGCTCGTGGCCGTGTTCGCTTTTACACTGCTATATGGCATGTTTTCGCCCCAGCCAGCAGAAGGAGCGAAAACAATCCAAATTCAAGTTGTAGACGACAAGCAGCAACTCATCGACTATCAAACCCATACCGATGCGTCCTACTTACGGCAGGTCTTAGAAGAAACCGATGGTTTCACCTTCAGCGGCACAGAAGGCCCCTATGGCCTCATGATTGAAACTGTCAACGGCGTCACTGCCGATTGGGAGCAAGATCAAGCCTGGTGGAGCATCTATATTAACGACGAACTAGCCAACTATGGGGTAGACAATCAGCCCGTTGCCGACGGCGATCATTTTCGTCTGCAATATACCACCGAAGCCGATGCTGAGCGCTAAGGATTTGGCCCGTTTGGGGCTGATGGTGGCCATTCTGGAAGTGAGCAAGCTGGCGTTAGCCTCTCTGCCCAATATTGAGCTGGTCAGCTTCTGGCTCATCCTGTTCACCTTGCGCATGGGCTATCGCACTTTGTACGCCGTTTACGGCTTTGTACTGCTGGAGGGCGTTTTATACGGTGTTCATATTTGGTGGATCGCTTATCTGTATGTATGGACTCTGCTGGTGTTGCTGACGCAATGGTTCCGCGCACAGCAATCGGTATTTTTTTGGAGCATATTCTCCGCCCTGTTCGGCTTATTCTTTGGTGCGCTGTGCGCCCTGCCCTACTGCGTTACCGGTATTCTAAACGGTGGCCTCCTCAACGGCTTGCTGGCCGGATTTTCCTGGTGGATTGCCGGCATCCCCTACGATTTGCTGCACTGCGCAGGCAACTTTATGGTCATGCTGGTATTGTACCAACCAGTGCGGAAAGTGATGGAGAAGATAGTATAAAAACACCTTGAAGCAGGTTTTTACTATGCCTGTTTCAAGGTGTTTGCATAAAATTATAGATTCCACCGATAACCATACATACGAAATACTTGCCAAGCCTCTTCAGAACAATTTTCTTGAATACGCTGTTCGGCATCCCAATACAGTTCCTTTGGAATTGCAGAAGGCATCCCTTTTATCGCTTTTACTTTTGCGATATAATTGGCATTGATTTTATCTTTTAATAAATTTTCAAAACTTTTTCTTGTCTTTGGTAGCTGATTTAACGTGTGAAACCAATAACGCTTTGTAAAAATTGGTGTGGTAAATACACAGGCTGTTTCATACTTAGCTTTACGCTCAAGCACATTGACTTTTTGCGCATCAAAAAAATACCCAATCTGCCCGTTCTCTTTTTCATAAGCAAAACCAGAAAAGCTTCTTTCAAATTTGTCTTTTATGATAATATCATCTTCCATCTGTTTTCGCACATATTTCATCCAACTTGCCAAAATATCATAACTTTTTTCTGTTAATACTTTACTTTCGATTGACAATTTACACAGTCCTTCAAAAAGCAGCGTATCATCAGCCTGAAATCTCCCATCTAACCGCTCTTGCTCCTGTTGCAATAATAAATACGCCTGATTATTCGCCGGCACTTTTGTCAATTTATCTAACTCTTGAAAAAAAATAGGGCAATACCGCCTTTGCAAATCTTTTGCTAACTCTACCTTTAATTGTTGCCGAATATCATCTCTTTGCCCCGAGCCAACCATACGCCGCTGAATCTTCCGAATAATTGGTGTAAAATTTCTACCATGCAAATAGCCATGTTCATGCAACTGATAAATTTTCTCTTTGTCACCGCTAATCAAATATTTACTGTTTCCTGCTTCAAAAAAAGCGCATCCATAAAGTACAAATTCCTCATCGAAACAGCCTAAATCTACCAAACGTGCAAAATCTAATCCACACTGCACATCTCTTTCCTCACTGACCGTCATATCGTCACCTCTTACAACATCATTCTAATACAGGAATCCACATTTAACCTCACCTGCATCCGCTCTCCTAATTGAGCAACATGAACCGGATACTCTAACAGCGCACTAATTTTCTGATCCGTAAATAAATCTTCCGTTTTTCCCTGCGCATATATACGTCCTGCCCGCATCAGCATACAATTTTCAAAACAGGGCAAAATTTCTTCTGTATAGTGTGTTACATAAATAATGGTCATACTCGTATTTTCCGCTAAATCCTGCACGGTACTCAGCATATATTCCCGCGCAAAAACATCTAACCCTGTCCCCGGTTCATCCAGAACCAAAATTTCCGGTTTTCCCATCAAGGCACGGGCAATCAGCACATTCTGCCGTTCGCCTTTGCTCATTAAATCAAAAGGGCGATTTATTTTATCGCCTAGTCGTAACTCCTTTAATAATGCTTTTGCATATATCACATCTTGATTACTGATTTCATAGCCAACGCCTAAAGTACCAAATTTACCAGACAATACAATATCCAGTGCAGCTTCACAGGATAACGCCTTGTCAAAAAAAGAACTGCTGATAAAACCAATTTTTTTGCGAAACTCCAAAATATTTTCTTTTGTATACGGTTCTCCAAACACTTGCAAATCGCCATGTGTATGCGCTCTAAAACCAGCAATAATGCTGAGTAATGTGGTTTTTCCGCAGCCGTTCATGCCAAAAACAACCCAATGATCTCCCTTTTTTACCTGCCAATTAATATCTTTTAATAAGTAACGATACCCTATCTTACAGCCAAGTCCCTTCGTTTCTATAATTGCCATCCTGTTTGCCCTCCTTCACGAATTTGTTCCGTTTTGTGCTATCATTCTGAACAATTCAGTTTCGTCAAGGATAAGCATTTCACCTAAAATCGTTTTATCCATATCTAATGGCACCTTAAAACCGTTCTTATCAATAAAACCTAAATTCTTGCAGCACCAGGCCATAATTTCACTTACCTTGGCAATACTCATCTGTTTGGTTTTCTCTGTTTCATCTAAATCGGGATATGCGTTAAAATCCATCTCTTCCACAAAATATTTTGCCGCCTGATACAATTCCGGCTCAACACCGTATTCGATTCTATTACACTCGCTACAGAAAATTTCTACGCGTGCATCTTCAATTTTGCCATAAATAATACGGCGAATTTCAAGTTTAGAACCACAATATTTACAACAGCATCGTTTTGTGCGTTGCTTTAATTCTTCGATTCTGTCATTAGATGTGTTCATTTCTTCAACACTCCTTTTTATTCAAAACAAAAGCGCTGCATAAAACGGGATTGTTTCAGGCAGCGCTTTCATTAGCATAGTACGTTCTTCTCACTCAATTAAAATTGTTCTGATAAAATCTGATATGCCGGCGCCCCTTCACATTCAGTTGGCATTCTTAATCCAGTTAAAACTGCGATAGTTGGTACTACATCTACCTGGCGAATAATTCTGGTAGTCGTAAAGCCTTCTTTAATACCAGGCCCCGCTGCAATAAAAATTGGCGATACAGAAGTACCACAGGTTCCCAATGTGGTGGATAACGAATCACAATGGTCATAGTTATAACCTTCCGCAGTCCAGAACAGAATATCTCCACATTCTGGGCCACCCATACCTAACAATACGGCATCCCGATTACGTAAAGCCAATGCAATGATTCTTTTCCCTGTTACATTATCACGATAACCATATAAATCCGTCATTAATTGTTCTTCTACCTCATACTGGTCTTCCGGTTCAATGATCCCTTTATCCCATCTGCTTTTCAAATTCAAATAAATGTGATTCCCACGGGAAGCAATAGCTTTGGTTTTGCTCCAGTCGATGGTATGCGTGTCATTCCCGTTTTCATCTTTTACCATAGTTGTATAGCCAAGCGCCCGCATAACAGGAACATTTACCCCTGTCATGTCGCCAATTAAATGTGGATGATGTTCTGGGCAGACCTGCGCATGGTCAGAAACCAAAATAATTGTCCATCCATCATCAAGCAATGGTAAAAATTCTCCTATATATTCATCAGCAATTTTATATGTTTCAATACATAAATCAGAAAAATCTTCTTTAGATAAATATTCCGTTCCATTCATCAGTTTGAAGAATAGGTGTCCCATCGTATCAACAAAATGGAAATGTGAAAATACTACTTCATAGCCTTCTTTTTCAATCAAATAATTAATGGAATCAGCCTGCCATTTACCATGTTTTCTCCAACCTTCCAAATTAACACGCAGCATTAAATCTTTGTCTTTGTTAGTTAGTCCTCTTAAAACTGCTGGATAACCAATATTTTCTGTAATATCCTTATACAACGAACGAGGATGGAACAATAAATCGCACGCTGTATCCATAGCGCCAGATACAAATAAAACAAAGTCCGTGCCATCTTCCTGAATACTTAACAATCTCATACTGCGCGCAACTGTATATTTCTGATCATCTTTAATTGCTTCATCGACAATATCTGTCGTATACACGTCGTTTTCCAGAACAACAATTGGTTCCATATCTTTCTTGGATTTATAAATAGCAATGTGATCATAAATGCCCTGTTCATTTTTTAAAATTAATAATGGACGTCGAATTAAACCGCCAGACAACAAAATAGAGCTTTCCATAGCATCATCTGGCGCATCACTCCAACCAGTAGCCGGTTTAATTGCACAAACTTCGGCATCAAAACCATACGCATTTAGACCGCCTTCTCCTTCTTCCGGTGTCAACATAATCGTTTCAGAA
>CABQBF010000038.1 GCA_902462325.1 uncultured Peptococcaceae bacterium | reverse complement strand
ATCAGTACAATTTAGAAAAGACCTACGCCCAAAAAGGCGCAGCAGAAGCCGCAAAGCAAACAGCGCGGCAAGACTGGTGGCCGGAAAACTTTCAGGAATTGAGCCTGAACCAACGGGCCGAACTATGGCGGCAGCAGGCCCGAAAGCGGCAGCGAGAGTAACGCTGGTCTTTTTCGCCTCTGGCGTCGTTGTTTTGAATTTCCCTCGCCTTGCGTACCTTTCAGTACGCGTCGCTCGGAAAATCCAAAGCCGCCTAGCCAGAAACGAAAAATCCTGCGCTTGGGGTAGAAGTCGTACCTATGCTGGTCTTTTGTGCCCTTGGCGTTGTTGTTTTGTCATGCTGAGCCAGTCTTGTCACCCTGAGCTTGTCGAAGGGCCTTCCAAAGCTTGATACCGGAGGGAAGATCCTTCGACAAGCTCAGGATGACAAAAAAGGCACTTTCTGCCCTTCTATGGGTTCAAAACTCCCCGCTACCTTCGCCCACATTCCGACTTGGGGCGGATAATTTTGCAGACTGTCCTAGTCGTGGCAAACGTCAGCGCAGAAATGCGCGCTAGTTTGACAAAGACGGACAGTCAAAAAATTGTCCAGAGCCACGGAGGGATAGGCGAAGTGTAGCAAATAAAAACAAAGGATAACAAAAAAATCTATAAAATATTCTGACATTTGGTTGATATTTTTCTGTTGGAAAGCATGATAGCGGGTGTATAATGAGGAGAAGCTATGATACATTAGACTGCGTTAGCTGATAGCAAACAATTTTGAATCATGGAGGCAGAAACATGGGAAAAACGGCTTGGAAAGGGTATGAAGATAAGCAACTGCGGCAACTGGAAACACTGGCTGGCCAGTATAAGCAATTTCTGGATAGCGGAAAAACGGAGCGGGAATGTGCCCGGGAGGCCATCCGGCAAGCGGAAGCGGCAGGCTATATCAATTTGCAGGAGGTGCTGGACGGAAAACGGCCCATGCAGAGCAAGATCTATGCGGTGGCTATGGATAAAACGGTGGCGCTGTTTCAGTTGGGCAAAGCGCCGTTGGAGCAGGGTATGCAGATTGTGGCGGCCCACATTGATTCGCCGCGGCTGGATTTAAAGCAGCATCCGCTGTATGAGGAAGGCGGTATGGCCTATTTTGACACCCATTATTATGGCGGCATCAAAAAATATCAGTGGGTGACGTTGCCATTGGCCATTCATGGCGTTGTGGTGAAGAAAGACGGCAGCAAAGTGGAGTGGACCTTGGGCGAACAGGAGGATGACCCGGTCATTGGCGTAACCGATTTGCTGGTACATCTGGCCGGAGAACAGCTAGAGAAAAAGGGCAATAAGGTGGTAGAAGGGGAAGCGCTGGATTTGCTGGTGGGCAACCGTCCGTTGGCTGGCGCCGAAAAAGAGGCGGTAAAGGCCTATATCTTGCAGCTGCTGAAGGCGCAATATGACATGGAGGAAGACGATTTTATCTCGGCGGAGCTGGAGGTGGTACCGGCCGGGAAAGCTAGGGATTGCGGCTTAGACCGCAGCATGATTATGGCTTACGGCCATGACGACCGGGTTTGCGCTTATGCTTCTCTGGCAGCCTTTTTGCACACCGAGCAGCCGGAGCGGACTACCTGCTGCCTGCTGGTGGATAAAGAAGAAATCGGCAGCGTGGGGGCTACGGGCATGAAATCCCGCTTCTTTGAAAATACGGTGGCCGAATTGTTGGCGTTAACCGGCGACTACAGCGACTTGAAGCTGCGCCGCGCACTGGCCCGCAGCCGGATGCTGTCTGTGGATGTCAGCTCGGCCTTTGACCCCGCCTATGCCAGCGCCTTTGATAAACGCAATGTGGCCTATCTGGGCGGCGGTATGGTGCTGAAAAAATTCACCGGTTCCCGGGGCAAGTCGGGCGCCAATGACGCCAATGCCGAGTATATCGGCCTATTGCGCCGCGTGATGGAGGAGGGAGCTGTTACTTATCAGACCGCCGAGCTGGGCAAGGTGGACCACGGTGGCGGCGGCACCATCTCCTATATTGCAGCCCGCTATGGCATGGAGGTGATTGACTGCGGTGTGCCGGTGTTGAATATGCATGCGCCATGGGAGATTATCAGCAAAGCCGATTTGTATGAAGCGGCCAAAGGGTATTATGCCTTTTTAAATATGCAGTAAAAGGCGTTGTGGATTGCCGGTGCAGTATGCCAAATCTGCACTGGCGTTTTTCTAAAAAACTTGTGGGAAACGAAAAGATATCATACAATATGAAGATACAATACGAAGACAGAATTTGATGAAATTTGAGGTATTGTTATGGCTGTAGATATGAAGCGGATGATTGCCGACGCCTTTTTTGAGCTGAGCGCCAATAAATCTGTGGACAAGAGGTAAAGGATTTGGTGGAAAGCTGCAATATTTCCCGCCAAACTTTTTATTATCATTTTCAGGATATCACAGAGGTTATCGAATGGAAGCTACAGCAGGAATTGCAGCAAATGCTGGCATATAGCCGAACTGCCCAAACGCCGGAAGCTGCGCTGCGCGTTTTTGTGGCGGCGGTGGCTGAAAAAAATCACCTCATTCCGCAGCTTTTGCAGTCGCGGCGCCGCAATGAAATTGAGCAGCTATTGGTGCAGGCGCTGCGTACCTATTTGCGGGAATTGCTGCAGAACAGCGCGTCGGCTTTGTCTGTCAGTTACGCAGATTTAGATGTAGCCCTGGATTTTTATGCCTTTGGCATTGGCGGCTTGCTGACGGCCTGTGGACAGCGGGGCAATATTGACGTGGCGGTTCTGACTGGGCAAATTTATCGGTTGCTTTCCGGTAAAATTGTGGTATTTCCCTAACCTGGCGCTGTCGGCTGTCTAGCCGAACGGTTTCTGTAAAACCTGGCGATTTTACGGGTTTGCGTCAGCTTCTTTGAGAGCGCTGATTTCTTTGTAAATTAGTTTCATTTCCAAGTCCGTATTGTAAATGATTTCAGCACTGTTTTTTAGCTTTTCGCGGATGAAATCCGGAATTTCAACCGGCGTTTTGTAGCGCAGTTGATGTTCCAGGCTAGCCCAAAAATCCATGGAGATTGTGCGAATTTGTACTTCTACATTGACCAACTGCTTTTTGTTAGACAGAAAAAAAGGTATGGAGATAATCAGATGAAGACTGCGATAGCCGCTTTCTTTGGGCGCAGTGATATAATCCTTGGTTTTGAGTACCGTTACATCGTCCTATCTTGTCAGCATGTCTGCGATGGCATAAATATCCTCAATATAGGGACAGACTACCCGAATACCGGCAATATCCGTAATTTCCCGCAGTGCCGTTTCATAAGTTAGCGGCAGATTGCGGCGCTGCATTTTCCGAATAATGCTTTCCGGACTTTTTGATACGGTGGCTGATATATTGGATAGGATTGCGGTTTTTGCTGAAATTTAATTCATAGCTCAGGTTTTCCAGCTTGGTGGTAACTTCTCGAATGGCGCAAGCGTGAACGACCAAGATATCTTTTATATTTCGCAATGATTCAGGCCAATCGTTTGGAATGTCTGGGATAGTCATTTTTTCTAAAAATTTTTTATCAGTAGCTTGCATGGCTTGCATCATACTCCTATTAGGTATCCGCCGCATGGTACAAGGCGGTTTTAACAATCAGTATAGCAAAAATGGCGGGGGTTGCCCACTTACAGTATTTGCAAACTGTATAGACAATTAGTCGGTTTTATAAAAATACTTTACAAATCGAGAGAAGTGTCTATACAAATGGCTGGAATTGCCTATGGTCATTGCCAAGAACAGCGATTATAATTATAGTAGGCATTATTTATTTTGTTGTGCTGTTGTTAAGGCTCAAAATGGGCGGAATGATAGAAGGAGGAATTGGGTATGAATGAGGTGAAAACCCCAAGAAAGCCGCTGATTTATTATTATGGGATTGTATTGCTGGTCTTGTTGCTGTTTAATTTTCTTGCAGTGCCATATATGTTGCAGGCTCAGGTAAAAGAGGTGGATTACGGCACCTTTATGCAGATGACCTATGAGCAGGAAATCGGCCGGGTAGGGCTGCAGAGTAATCAGATTATTTTTACGGACAAAGACGAAAGCAGATTTTCAAAACAGGGCTGATGAATGATCCCGATTTAATTCAAAGATTGTATGACAATGGGGCCATTTTTTCCAGCGAAATTGTAGAAAGAACCTTACCGTTTGTCAGTATGCTGTTGTTTTTTGTACTGCCTATACTGCTGTTTATCGGGCTTGGCCAGTATATGTCGAAAAAAATGATGGAGCGGGCTGGCGGCTCCAATTCTATGATGTTTGGCATGGGCAAGAGCAACGCCAAAATCTATGTGAAATCGTCGGAGGGCATTAAATTTTCCGATGTAGCCGGTGAGGATGAGGCCAAGGAAGACCTGACGGAAATTGTAGAATATCTCCATAATCCAGAAAAATATAAAGAAATCGGCGCGTCCATGCCTAAAGGGATTTTGCTGGTGGGGCCTCCCGGCACAGGGAAGACCATGCTGACCAAAGCGGTGGCCGGTGAAGCCAATGTCTCCTTTTTCTCCATTTCCGGCTCGGAGTTTGTGGAAATGTTTGTCGGTATGGGGGCGTCTAAGGTGCGGGACTTGTTTAAGCAGACCAAAGATTACCCGCTATGGAATGAGTCGTCAGTTTGATATGGTGGCCATGGAAACGGTGAATCATCAATATTTGGGCGGAGATACCTCGCTGGCTTGCTCGGCGGAAACGCAGGCGCAGATTGACAAAGAAGTGGTGGCTCTGGTGAAGGCTTCCCATGAAAAAGCGGCGCAGATTTTGCTGGAGAACAGAGAAAAGCTGGACCAGTTGTCCGAATATTTATATGAAAAAGAAACGATTACCGGCGAAGAATTTATGCAAATTTTGAATAGCTGATTGAATAATTAGTTGAATAACTGATTGAATAACAGAAAGGAATGATTGGAAAAGCAGAGTTGCGCGCAGCTCTGCTTTTTATGCGGGTTCCTTTTTCTTCATACAAAATACACGGGGCAAATACAGTATACATCGGGGAAACAAATTGACAGCCTAGATGGGGAACGCTAAACTAATGAGGGAAAATGACCGGCATTGCTGCTGTCCCCTTGCAGTGCGGTGCCGGTAAAAAATCCTTGCAATTAGAAGATGACAGGCTGGCATTTTTTCGCTATAATAAGAGAATGTGCGGAGAGAGGAGGACTTGCTGTGCTGGAACAAATTATGACAGTCGCTGGCAATGAACAGGGACAACGGTTATTGCAGCAGTTACTCCAGGAAATGCGGTTATCGGCCTGCTGTTGCGCCGAAACCGGTTTGGAAGCGCGCCGCCAATTGGAAAAGCAGCAGTTTGATTTGGTGGTGGTGAACGCGCCCTTATCCGATGAACACGGCGAAGCGGTAGCGCGGTTGGCCTTCCGGCAAGGCGCTGCGGTGATTTTGCTGGTGAAGGCCGAGCATGTAGACGCTGTTTGGGAGCGCATTGGCAAAACAGGCATTTACATGATTGCCAAGCCCTTAAAGCGGGCTGTGTTTTTTCAGATGGTGCAGTGCATTCTGGTGCAGACAGAACGAATGCAGCAGCTACAGGCCGAGCGGGACCGGCTCAATCGCCAAATTCAGGACGCCAATCTGCTCAACCGGGCCAAGCTGGTGCTGATTCAGGTGCTGAAATTATCCGAGCCACAGGCCCATCACTACATTGAAAAGCAGGCCATGGATTTGCGCATTACCAAGCGAGAAGTTGCAGAAGGTATCATAAATACCTATGAAAATTAGAAAGTTTATGCTATAATTAAACTTTAAATGACAAAATACGAAGACGAAATACTATTATTTTACACATAAATCAAGGGGGATACCAATCAATGAGTACCAAGTACATTTTTGTCACCGGCGGAGTCGTTTCCGGTCTGGGAAAAGGCATTACCGCTGCATCGTTGGGCAGACTGCTGAAAGCCAGAGGGCTGAAGGTGATTGCGCAGAAGCTGGACCCATATATCAATGTGGACCCAGGCACTATGAGCCCATATCAGCACGGGGAGGTTTATGTAACCGAAGACGGCGCAGAAACAGATTTGGATTTAGGCCATTATGAACGGTTTATCGACGAAGACTTAAACAAGTATTCCAATTTAACAACAGGCAAGGTTTACTGGAATGTCTTGACCAAAGAACGCAACGGCGAATATTTGGGCGAAACGGTGCAGGTGATTCCGCATATCACCAATGAAATCAAATCGTTTATTTACAGTGTGGGGAAAACCTCCAACGCCGACGTGATTATCACAGAAATCGGCGGCACCACCGGCGATATTGAAAGCCAGCCTTTCTTAGAAGCCATTCGCCAGGTATCGTTAGAGGTAGGCAGCGATAACTGCCTGTTTATGCACGTTACGTTAATTCCTTATATCAAAAGCTCCGGCGAACATAAATCCAAGCCAACCCAGCATTCGGTAAAAGAACTGCGCTCAATGGGGATTATTCCGGATATTATCATTGCCCGCTGCGATGAGCCCATTGATAAAACCATCATCCAGAAAATTGCCATGTTCTGTAATGTCAAACCCGACTGCGTCATTGAAAATTTAACCTTGCCGGTGCTGTATCAAGCGCCGATTATGCTGGAAGAAAATCATCTGTCCGAAATTGTCTGCCGGGAATTAAAACTGAATTTGCCGCCAGCCAATTTGGGCGAGTGGAACGAGATGCTGAAACGGATTAATCAGCGGGATAAAACGGTGCGCATTGCTTTGGTGGGTAAATATGTGAAACTGCACGACGCGTACCTTTCTGTGGCAGAAGCGCTGCACCACGGCGGCTATGAAAACGGCGCGGTGGTAGATATTAAATGGGTGGATTCGGAAGACGTTACCGAAGAAACCGTAGCGGAACTGTTGAAGGATTGTCACGGCATTTTGGTACCGGGCGGCTTTGGCGACCGCGGCGTGGAAGGCAAAATTATCACGGCCAAATATGCCCGTCAGCACAATGTGCCTTATTTGGGTATTTGTCTGGGGATGCAGATTGCAGTGATTGAATATGCCCGCACTGTTTTGGGCTTACAGGACGCCAACTCCAGTGAATTTACACCCAACGGCGCCAACAATGTGATCGACTTGATGCCGGATCAGCAGGGCAATTTGCCCAAAGGCGGCACCATGCGGCTGGGCGCCTATCCCTGCGTTATCAAAGAGGGCTCGGTTATGGCCAATGCTTATGGCAAACCGGAGGTACAGGAACGGCACCGTCATCGGTACGAATTTAACAACGAGTATCGGGAACAGTTGGAAGCGGCCGGCTTAGCCATCACTGGCACCAGTCCGGACGGTCGGTTGGTAGAAGCGGTAGAAGTGCCGGGCAATCGGTTCTATGTAGGTGTGCAGTATCATCCCGAATTTAAGAGCCGCCCCAACCATGCCCATCCATTGTTTCGGCAGTTGATTAAAGCGGCCTTAGAAAGTAAATAATTATTGGTGTAAAAAGAATTTTATAGAGCAAAAAATTTATATGCGGAGGGAATCAGTGAAATGAAAATCAATAAGAATTATCTGAATTTGAAGGATAGCTATCTTTTTGCTACGGTCAACAGAAAATCAAGAGAATTTCAGGCCAGCCATCCTGATAAAAAGGTTATCAAGCTGGGGATTGGCGATGTGACCATTCCACTGTGTACAGCAGTCACCGAAGCGATGCACAAAGCTGTAGAGGAAATGGGTACCAAGGAAAACTTCCACGGTTACGGTCCAGAACAGGGCTACGATTTCTTAAAAGAAGCTGTGCAGGCTTACTATGCCAAACGGGATGTGCAGTTAGCGTTAGACGAAATCTTTATCAGCGACGGGGCCAAAAGCGATGTAGGCAACATTCTGGACATTTTCGACCAGGACAACGTGGTGCTGATTCCCGATCCGGTTTATCCCGTTTATGTAGATACCAACGTGATGGCCGGGCGGCAGGTGAAATTTATGGACGCCAACGCCAGCAACGGCTTTTTGGCTATGCCCGATGCCGCCGTACAGGCCGACATCATCTATCTATGCTCGCCTAACAATCCAACCGGCGCTGTGTACAACAAAAAACAGTTGAAGGCCTGGGTCGATTACGCCATCGCCAACGATGCGGTCATTCTCTTTGACGCAGCCTATGAAGTGTTTGTGGCAGACGAAAGCCTGCCGAGAAGTATTTTTGAAATCGAAGGCGCCCGCAAATGCGCCATCGAATTCTGCTCCTTCTCCAAAACGGCCGGCTTCACCGGCACCCGCTGCGGCTACACCGTAGTGCCCATGGAATTAGAACGGGGCGGACAAAGCCTGAACAAGCTGTGGCTGCGCCGTCAAACCACCAAATTTAACGGCGTGCCCTATGTGGTACAGCGGGGCGCGGAAGCAGTGTTTACCGAAGAAGGGCAAAAGCAAATTCAGGAAGCCATTGCCTATTATAAAGCAAACGCCAAAATTATTGCCCACGCTCTGGATGAATTGGGCATCTGGTATACCGGCGGCATCAATTCGCCCTATATCTGGCTGCAATGCCCCAACGGTATGGGCTCCTGGGAATTTTTCGACTTCCTTCTGGAAAATGCCAACGTGGTAGGCACGCCGGGCGCAGGTTTCGGCAACAACGGCGAAGGCTTCTTCCGTTTAACCGCCTTTGGCGACAGAGAAAACACCAAAGAAGCAGTAGAACGCATCAAAGCCGCTTTGAAAAAATAATTGCATAGAAACAACAGAACGGTACAGCAGACTGTGAAAACAGCGGCTGTACCGTTTTGTTTTACGATTTTTAAATTGAAGTCTTCAGATAAAGGTAAATCGTATCTAAAAGCTATCGTCTTTCTGTATGAAAAAGTCAAATGTTTCTTTCGGGAAAGTAGCCCGGGACAGTGTCTGCAACATGAAACGACTAGAAATGTTTAAGAAATATTCAAGAGATTCTTACAATTTTTCAAAGCATGATAATTTTTATTGCCATTTTGAGGGTCGTCTATTATAATAAAAAAGAAATTGACTGACCAGTCAGTCAATCAATAGATATGTGTTTACAGGAGGAGAAGGCATGAGGAAACAGACAAAACGAAAGGTGGCAGCATTGGCGCTGGGGAGTTTTCTTCTAATGTCAATGATGAGCGGCTGCGGGGCGAAAGAGGACGCAACGCAGGAGGAAACGGTATCCACTGTTCCGGTAGAGGTGGAAACAGTACAGGTACAGGATTTTGATAAAGTGATTACACTGGGCGGTTTAACAGAAGCAGAAAGCACTGTGAATGTGATTGCCAAGGTGAACGGCATGGAGCAGATTACCCAGGTGAATGTAAAAGTGGGCGATAAAGTAACGGCTGGTCAAGTGTTGGCCCAGTTGGATACAGAAACCAGCCAAATTCAAGCCGATAATGCCCAGCTAGCGGTGGCTAATGCGGAAAATTCTATTGCAGTGGCGCAGCAGTCTTATGACAATGCGGTGACCAATTATAATAATGCGTTGGAGCTGTTTGAAATTGGCGCTATGAGCCAGACCGATTTAGACCAATTGAAGCTGGCCCGGGATAATGCCCAAAGTCAACTGAACAGTGCGCAGATTGCGGTAGCCAATGCTCGCAATACGTTGCAGTCGGCCAATCTGGCGTTGGGCTATGGAACTATCACAGCGCCAATCAGCGGTACTGTTACCACAGTCAATGCCGATGTAGGCTCTTATGCGACGGCCAGTGCGCCAATGTTTGTGATTGCCAATGTGGATACGTTGGAGGTTTCCACCGGTATCAATGAGCAGAACGTCAGCAAAATTCGCGTAGGTCAGGAAGTGCTGCTGAAAATCAATTCGGTGTCCGACCAATGGTTCAGCGGCAATATTACGGAAATTAGCGCAGTGATGAATAGTCAGACCAAGAATTATCCCATCACCATTGCTATGAATAATCAGGACGATAATCTGGTGGCAGGGATGTATGCTGAAATTAATGTAATTGTAGACCATGCCGATGATGTGCTGGTCATTCCGGTGAATGCGATTGTGTATAAAGAAGCGCAGCCAGTTGCTTATGTGGTACAGACTGATGGGACTGTAAAAGAAACAAAATTGACTTTAGGCATCAACGACGGTGACAATTATGTTGTAACGGAAGGGTTACAGGCTGGTGATAAAATCGTTGTAAAAGGCAATAGCAGCCTGGTAGATGGTGAAGCTGTAACTGTGGTAACCATTGACGGCGTAGAGCAGGCTTTGGATTTAAAACCGGCAGAAGATGATGCCGACAATTCTGATAACGGACAGCCGGAAGATGATGCAACTACTGACGAAGAACAAACACAAGCAGAAAAAACAGAGTGAGGTGACTGGACGTGAATATTGGTAAATTCTCAGTAAAACGGCCTGTTACCATTACCATGTGCGCATTAATCCTGATTATGTTTGGGATTGTATCTTTTACACGTATGTCAGTAGATTTGATGCCTGAGATGGAGTTGCCGGTAGTAGCCTTGATGTCCACTTATGATGGCGCCGGTCCGGAAGAAGTAGAGGAACGTGTTACGAAACCGTTAGAGAGCGCTATGTCTTCCGTTTCGGGGATTGACAGCATCCGATCTATCAGTGCGGCGGGCAGTTCTATTGTAATTCTGGTATTTGATTATGGCACCGATTTGGATGCGGCTACCAACTCCGTGCGGGATAAGATAGAACAGGCAAAAATGCTGATGCCGTCTGAAGTAGACGATACCAGCATTATGAAGCTGGACATTAACAGTATGCCAGTTTTAATGGTAGGCGTTTCTGGCGACCGCAGTTTGGATGATGTTAAGAAAATTGTGGATGACACCATCGTGCCCCGTTTGGAGCGGATTAATGGTGTGGCAGCGGCTACTTCCCTGGGCGGCAGAGAGCAGCAGGTTACCATTACGGCAGACCCGTATAAACTGAGCGCTTATGGATTAAATGCAGGCTCCATTTCACAAATTGTGGGCGGGGAAAATGCCAATCATCCTGGCGGCTACGTTACCCAAGGCAGCCAAAAAGTATTGGTGCGTACATTAGGTCAATATGAAACCATAGAAGAATTGGCCGGTACACAAGTAACCTTGCCTTCCGGCGGTACTGTACGGTTGGGTGATATTGTTGATATTCGCCTCGGCTTGTCAGACGTAGATTCTATTGTTACATTGAATGGCGAAGAAGTTATCGCTATTGGGGTACAAAAAGAAAGTGACGGCAATACAGTTGATGTTGATAAAGAAGTTCGTAAAGCCATTGCAGAGCTAGAAGAAAACTTATATGACGATATTGACATCACTATTGCTTATAGCTCCGCAGATCAAATTATCAAATCAGTAGAAAATGTAGAGAGCAATTTATTCTTGGCTGTTGTAATTTCCATGCTGGTAATCTTTATCTTCCTAGGAAATTTCCGCAGTACTATTATCATTGGGGTAGCCATTCCGCTTTCGCTGATATCCACCTTTGTAATGCTGTATTTTGGCGGACATACGCTGAACATGGTTACGTTGGCGGCGTTGGCGCTGTCGGTAGGGATGGTTGTCGATAACTCTACAGTTGTACTGGAAAATATTTTCCGCCACCGTAGCATGGGCAAAAGTAAATACCAGGCAGCGGTAGAAGGAACCCAAGAAGTAGTGGGCGCTGTTATCGCTTCTACTTTGACAACAGTAGCTGTATATTTACCTTTCGTTTTTGTAAGCGGTATGACGTCCCAGCTTCTGATGCCCTTTGCTTTAACAATTTGTTTTGCTCTGGCGGCTTCCCTATTGGTATCGGTTACAGTGGTGCCAATGATGTCTTCAAAGCTGTTGATTATGTATGAATATAACGAAAACAATAAGCCAAAAGGCATAGCCAGATTTCAGGTTTGGTTTGACCGTCAGTTTGACAGATTCGTAAGCTGGTATCAGGCACTTTTGGTGACAGCGCTGAACCACAAGAAAACAACATTGCTGGCTGTCAGTGCGGCATTAATTGCATCTATTTGCTTAATTCCGGTGATTGGCGCAGAATTATTCCCGGCGCAGGATTCCGGGCAGATTAGTATTTCTATTGAATTGCCGAACAATACAGTGTTGGAAGAAACTGAAAAAGTTGCCGCCGAAGTAGAAGATATGGTGAATAAAATTCCAGAGGTCGATTTGGTCTTTAACAGTGTGGGCGGCAATGGTATGGTAAGTATGGGGGGCAGCAGCACAAACACAGCGTCTGTTATTGTGATGCTGACACCGATGGATCAGCGAGATCGCAGCGATAAAGATATCGCCTATTTATTGCAGCAGCAGGTAGACCAAATTCCTGGAGCAGAAATTACAGTTACTGCAACCGACGGGATGTCCATGTCTTCCAGCGGAGCTATCTCTATTGAAATCAAGAGCAATAACAGCGATGACTTGGATACCGTGGCCAATAGCATAGAAGCTGTTATGAAAAATGTTTCAGGCACAATCAATATTGAAAATAGCCTGGAGGATACTAGTGAAGAATTGGATATTATTATTAATAGAGAAAAAGCTGCTTACTATAATGTCAGTGCATCCTCTGTTTATCAGACAGTGGCCCTGGCGCTGAACGATTCTACTATTTCTAAATATCGCGGCGGTGATGAGGAGATTGATATTGTACTGCAATATCCGCCAGAAATTACAACAACACTGGAAAATCTGGAGAACTTGATGATTCCATCCAATACCGGCGGTCAGGTTCCGTTGAATGAAGTGGCTGCCGTTGTACATGGCTATGGTCAAAAGAGTATCAATCGTCAGGATCAGAGCAGAATTGCCACTGTATCCTGTGATGTTTACGGACGGGATATGAACAGCGTTAATAACGACATTCAGGCACAATTGAAACAGATTCCGCTTCCTGCCAACTGCACAATTGAAACTGGCGGGGATGCTGAAAGTATGCGGGAAAGCTTCACTGATTTATTCCTTTGCATCACTATGGCGTTAATTTTGGTATATATGGTTATGGCTTGCCAGTTTGAAAGCCTGTTGATGCCTGGTTTGATTATGATGAGCGTACCGGTTATGTTTATCGGTGTTTTTGTAGGTCTGTTTTTAAGCGGTCAGACAATTAACATGATGTCTCTGATGGGGGTTCTGATGTTGGAAGGGATTGTTGTAAACAATGCCATTGTGTTGGTTGACTACGTACAGCAGCTACGGGCCAAAGGACTGTGCAAACGGGAAGCTGTTGTTGAGTCAGGAAAAACAAGAATCCGGCCAATTTTGGTAACCACATTAACTACTGTACTGGCTATGATTCCACAGTTAGTCAGTACCGCAGAAGGCTCCGAAATGTTTAAACCTATGGCTGCAACTGTAATTTTTGGTTTGCTGGTTTCCACCATCATCAGTTTGCTGGTTATTCCGGTACTGTATGAAATTATGGAAAGCTGGCCGAAAAAATTGCGTCGCAAAATTATGAAAAATAATCCGCAGGAAGAAATTGACGCCGCCATGATAGCCTTGGAAGAAGGCTGCTGGCATGATTGGGAAGAACTGCAAGCTCGACTAGAGGCTGCGAAACAGGCAGAGGAGGATGCGGAGCGAATATAATGAATAGTGCCAAAAAAGACTCTGGAGCCGTTGGGGGAACGGTTCCGGAGGCCTTACGGATACGGGGGATCGCAATGGGGGAAAAGACCAATAAACGAGAGTTGATATTGGCGGCTGCTCAGGAAGTGTTCTTTGAGAAAGGCTACCACAGCGCTACTTCGGAAGAAATCGCCAAACGGGCAGGTGTTGGCAAGGGGACTATCTATCAATATTTCGACAGCAAGCTGGAAATTTTTCTGGAAATGCATCGTTTATATATTGAGCAGTATACAGACATGCTGACAGATCTGCTTGACGAGAACTGTTCCTTTGAGGAAAATCTGCGTCGTCTCGTGCATTTTCATATTACCAATATGGAAGAACTGTCTCGCTATGCTATGCGCTTTTTAACGGATGCACCGCCCGCGCACATAGCGAGCAGTAAAAGCAATGAAATTTTGCATGATGTGAAGTGCAATGTGCGAAAGGTACTGGAACGACTCATTGACAACGGCAAACAACGCGGGGAAATTCGCGACTTGGATGTGCGTTTTGTGATGTGCTATCTAGCAGGAAATTTCTTAGGCATTGCCCATTTGATAGGTTTGGAAAAAGCCACAGAAAAGCAAAAGCAGCAGTTGGAGGAAGACGTGATACGAACCGTGCTGTATGGATTATCGCAACCGAATGTAGAAGCATAAGAAGGTAAAAAACTGTGCAGAAGGATGGAAAAGCCGTCCTTCTGCATTTTTGTGTGCACAAGTAGAAACGAGATATGCCCTATAGAAGCTGAAGGAAATGGCAGCGGGAGAAACCTGCTGTATCTGTAATATGAATGTGTGATATGAATGGGAACCAGCGAGGAGCTCTGCCATTTTTCTTCGCTTTTTTCTTTTCTCTGGCGAGGGAATCTGCTATAATAAAAAAACAATGTTTACACAGAAACGGGGTGGAGCGGTGCAGCAGGTATGGCAGACGGTGGAGAAATTTCAGATGCTGGAAACAGGCGACAGTGTGTTGTTAGGTGTATCCGGCGGGCCTGATTCGGTGGCGCTGCTGCATTTATTGGCCAGTCGGCAGGACGACTATGGCGTGCGGCTGTTTGTGGTGCATGTCAATCATCAGTTAAGGGCAGAGGCGGCAGAAGAAGCCAGCTATGTGCAGCAACTGGCGGCTAAGTGGGGATTGCCCTTTCGTCTGTTTGCAGTGGATGTGCGGGCGATGGCAGCGGAGCGAGGCTTATCACTGGAGCAGGCCGGTCATGAAGCTCGGTTTGCCTGCTTTCGGGAAGCGGCAGAGGATTGGCAGATTACCAAACTAGCCTTGGGTCATCATCGGGATGACCGGGCGGAAAGTGTGCTGCTGCATCTGATTCAGGGATGTGGATTGGAGGGTTTAACCTCCATGCCGCCCAAAGACGGTTGGCTCATTCGTCCGTTGGCTCAGGTGTCTAAACGGGAATTGGTGCAATATTGCCGGCAGCAGAATTTGTTATATTTTGTGGACAGCACCAATCTGGAGCCGGGCTGTTTGCGCAATCAGATACGCTTAGAGTTGCTGCCGCAGATGGGGCAATACAATCCCCGCATCAGCGATGCTCTGTTGCGTTTGCAGGAAAGCTGCAGTGCAGACGCCGATTATCTGGCCCAATGTACGGTGGAATTATGGCAGCGGTATGGCAGTCAAGCAGACGATTGCGTATCCTTTCCGGCTTCAGTTTGGCGGGGGCAGCATAAAGCTATGCAATGGCGGTTGTTACGCTATTTATACAAAACACTGACGGGAGCGGAAACCAATCTGACCTTTCAGCACACCAGGCAAATGGCAGAGCTTGCTTTCAAACAGCAAGGCAGTCAGCAGTTGTCTCTGCCGGGCGGCGTTATTTTTTTTCGCCGGTATGACCAACTGGGTATGGAGTGTCAGCAGCAGCAAGCAGAGCCTTATTGCTATCTCTGGGATTTGCAGCAGCCTTTTTTGCTGGAGCAATGGCCCTGCCGGTTAACGGCAACTTTTTCGCAACATCTCTTCGACAAAACGAGCGATTTGTGGCAGGTGACGGTGGACGCCGATTGTCTGGCCGATAAGCTGCAGGTGCGCAGCCGTCTGCCCGGCGACAGGGTGCAGCCGTTGGGAATGGAGAATCACAAAAAACTGAAAAAGTTTTTAATCGAGAAAAAAATTCCGGCAGCGGAACGGAACAAATTGCCTATGATTGCAAAAGAACAAGAAATCATCTGGATTCCCGGTTATTTTCTGGCGGACTGTGTCAAAATAACTGAGACAACAAGACGTTTTTGCCTGCTGCAATGTTTTCGCAAATAAATTGGGATAGGAAAAGGATTTTTCATAAACAATGGGGAAGAAAGAAGCTAGAATATGAGAGATGGACAGACGGCGAGACAGCAGTTAAGACGTTTTCATCTCACCAGAATACAAAGAGGAGGGTAAGCATTGAACAGAGGTTTCAGAACAGTGGCCATTTATATGGTAATTGTACTGTTGGCGATGACCTTTATCCGGCTGGGTACGCCGGCGTCGACAGAAGAAGTTACAATGGCTGATATAGAAAATTATACACAACTGATGGACAGTGCCGAAGCTGGAGAAATTGCCAGTGTGGAAATCACAACATACGATAACACACAGACTGTAAACGGGAAAATGAATGATGGCAAAGAGTTTACAGGAATTATTATCCCAAAAGAAAACGCCGAAGCGACTTTGGCGACTTTTCGGGAAAACGGAGTTATAGTGGATCAAAAGGAAACGCCAACTCCATCCCCGTGGATTAGTCTGCTGGGTACCTTGTTGCCTATTTTGCTGATGGTAGGGTTGTTTTTCTTTATCATGCAGCAGAGCCAGGGCGGCGGTGGCAAGGTTATGCAATTTGGCAAGAGCAAGGCCAGAGTTATTGTAGATGAAAAGAATAAAGTCACCTTTGACGATGTGGCCGGCGCCGATGAAGTAAAAGAGGAATTAGAAGAAATTGTAGAATTTCTCAAATCGCCGAAGAAATTTAACGAAATCGGCGCAAAAATTCCCAAAGGCGTTTTGCTCTATGGACCTCCGGGCACAGGGAAAACCTTGCTGGCGCGGGCGGTAGCCGGTGAAGCTGGCGTAGCCTTTTTCAGCATCAGCGGTTCCGATTTCGTAGAAATGTTCGTAGGGGTGGGCGCATCCCGTGTCCGCGATTTGTTTGAACAGGCCAAGAAAAACGCGCCCTGTATCATCTTTATTGATGAAATCGATGCAGTGGGCCGTCAGCGCGGCGCTGGCGTAGGCGGCGGCCATGATGAACGGGAACAGACCTTAAATCAGTTGCTGGTGGAAATGGACGGCTTTAACAGCAACGAAGGCATTATTATTTTGGCGGCTACCAACCGTCCCGATATTTTAGACCCAGCCTTGTTGCGGCCAGGCCGTTTTGACCGTCAGGTAACGGTGGACCGTCCTGATGTCAAAGGCCGTGAAGAAATTTTAAAAGTGCATGTGCGGAAAACACCGCTGGCCAGTGATGTGGATCTGGCAGTTATCGCCAAACAGACAGCCGGCTTTACCGGCGCCGATTTGGCCAATCTGGTGAATGAAGCTGCTTTGCTTTCTGCCCGTCTGGGTCTGAAAAAAGTAGGTCAGCAGCAACTGGAACAGTCTATTGAACGGGTCATTGCCGGTCCGGAAAAGAAATCTCGGGCCATGATGAGCGAATACGAAAAAAATCTGGTATCCTATCACGAAGCAGGCCATGCGTTATTGGGCTATCTGTTGCCGGAATGCGACCCGGTGCATAAGGTATCCATTATTCCGCGGGGACGGGCCGGCGGTTACACGCTGCTGCTGCCTACCGAGGACCGCAATTACATGACACGCACCCATCTGCGCCATCAGATAATCATGATGCTGGGCGGCCGCGTGGCGGAAGAAATTGTGCTGCATGAAATCAGCACCGGCGCCTCCAACGATATTGAACGGGCCACCAGCACCATTCGCCGTATGATTACCGAATGGGGGATGTCCGACGAATTGGGCACCATTACCTTTGGCAATAACAATAACGATCAGGTATTCCTGGGCCGCGACTTGGGCCGCGATCGCAATTATAGTGAAGCGGTAGCCTATTCCATCGACAAAGAAGTAAAACGTATGATGGATGACTGTCATGCCGAAGCCAGACGGCTGCTGAGCGAAAATCTGGAAAAACTGACGCTGATTGCAGAAACCCTGAAAGAACGGGAAACCATCCAAGCCGATGAATTTATGGCATTGATGGAAGGCCGCTCCTTAGAAGAATTAGACGCACAGAAAGAAGATTTACTGCGGGAACAAAAAGGGCTGGCCAAAAAGGAAACGCCGAAGCCTAATACAAAAAAAGAGCCGGTTGCCTTAACAACAGAAGAAGCGCCAGCACAGGAGCCAGAAAAGAAAGACGACTGGAAGGTGCAGATTTAAAGACGCAGTATAAAAAATAAGGAAGGGGTAAAATTTATGGAAAAAACATTTGCAATGATTAAACCGGACGCTGTGCAGAGAGGCTTAGTAGGCGCCATTATCAGCCGCTACGAAGCAAAAGGACTGCGCATTGCCGCTATGAAAATCATGAACGTGACAGAAGAAATCGCCAGACAGCATTATGCAGAGCATGTAGAGAAACCATTTTTCCCAGGTTTATTAGAGTATATTACCAGCGGTCCTGTTGTAGCGCTGGTGATTGAAGGGAAACATGCGGTGGCTGAAGTACGCAAATTGAACGGCGCGACCAATCCGTTGGAAGCGGCCTGCGGTACCATCCGCGGCGACTTTGCCCAAGAAGTAGGCCGCAATGTGGTTCATGGTTCCGACAGCGTCGCTTCCGCAGAACGGGAAATCGCCATCTATTTTGGCGCCGATGAAGTATTGGACTATGATCATCTGCCAGCAACATGGCTATTTGAATAAAAAATCGCAGAATTGTATACCGGCTGCTGTCTACAAGGCACGGTCGGTTTTTTCGTGGGCTAACAGCAAAAACTGTATGCGTTCCGAAATATTTTTCCAGTATGTTTTTTAATAGGCCGCGCATAATAGAGAGTGCCTCAGAAAGTTCCCGTATGAACGAGGCGTGAAGGACTTACAGTGTTTTGATGAATCAGCAAGGCGATTGCCGTTAGTTGATTTGCTGTAAGTCTTTTTATTTTGCCCTCAGGCAGTTTTTCGTATATAATGATAGCAGAGAAATTTTTGCAGAGAACTTTTTACGTTTGCGAAGGATGTGGGATTATGTTGCCAAAACCGATTTGGCTGGAAGATGGCAAAGTTTTTTTGATTGACCAAACAAAGCTGCCGGTAGAACTGGACGTGCAGGAAATTGGGACGGCGGAACAAATGTGGGACGCCATCAAGCGATTGGTGGTGCGCGGTGCGCCAGCTATCGGATTAGCCGCGGCCTTCGGCGTGTATTTGGGTGCAGTGCGCAAGCTGGAGGCCGGCGAGCTGACAGCAGAAAATTTTGTGGCGCAGGTAAAAGAGATTGGCGCTTATTTGGATACGGCGCGGCCTACGGCGGTTAATCTG